>NZ_JAHXBV010000021.1:0-136142 GCF_019915905.1 Halomonas sp. ANAO-440
CGCGCCCAAGGCGGAAGCCAAGCCCGAGCAGCCGAAGGCCGAGCAGCCCGGTGAGGCAGACGCGGATGCCGACGCCCCCAAGGACGAAACGCCGGCACAGCGCCGTCGGCGCCGTCGCGCTCACAACGATCCGCGGGAGATCCGCCGTCGTGAGCAGGAAGCCAAGGCCCAGGATGGCAAGCAGGGCTGACGCCCGCCTGCCGTAAAGGAAACGCCCGCGCATTTGCGCGGGCGTTTTCGTTTCGATGGCTGTCTTTCGACGACGGGCGAGCGACGACGGACTATCTATGACGGACTGTCCATCACGAACTATGGAGGCAGTGGCAATCAGCCCGCCAGGCGTGGCTCGCGCTCGAGTTCGACACTGAAACGCTCGGCCACCTGGCCGGCCACCGCTGCGGCAAAGTCCAGCAGCTCTGCGGCGCTGCCGCCACCAAAGTGGACCAGCACCAGGGCCTGGCGGTCGTGTACGCCGAAGTGCCCTTGCCGCCAGCCCTTGAGGCCACAGCGTTCAATCAGCCAGCCAGCCGCCAGCTTGATACGACCATCCGGCTGGGTGAAGTGCGGCAATTCCGGATAGGCCGTCAGCAGTCGATCGGCTGCCTCCCGGCTCACCAGGGGGTTCTTGAAGAAGCTGCCTGCATTGCCGAGCAGTGCCGGGTCGGGCAGCTTTTCGCGGCGCACCCGGCAGACGCCCTCGGCCACCTGCAGTGCCGTCGGAGCGTCGCCGACCCGGCTGGCCAGGTCGCCGTACTCGAGCCGCGGACGCGGCGTTCGGGAGAGGCGGAGCACCAGGCGGGTGATTACCACCCTGCCCGCGAGCTCATGCTTGAAGATGCTGTCGCGATATCCGAAGGCGCACTCCCCTGGCGTCAACACCTGTTCACGAGCGTCGTCCATGTGGATCAGGTGCACGGCCTCCAGCACATCGCAGAGCTCCACGCCGTAGGCGCCGATATTCTGGATCGGTGCGGCGCCACAGTGTCCCGGGATCAGCGCCAGGTTCTCGATGCCCCATAGCCCGTCAGCGGCCAGGGCCATGACCAGCGCATGCCAGTTGACCCCGGCCCCGGCATGCACCAGCACCTGGTCCGGCATCTCCTCCAGCCACCAGTCATCCAGGGCCGGCTGCAGCACCAGCCCCGGCAGCCGCTCCGGCAGGATCAGATTGCTGCCACCGCCCAGTAACGTCACCGGCGAATCCTGCTGCGTGGCCTGCATCAGGAGCGCCTGCAGCGCATGAACGCGGTTCGGTGCCGCGAAGGCCTCGGCGACACAGGGCAGCCCCAGGGTGTTGGCGCGGCTCAGGTCATGGTCGGTCAGGATCTCACCGCTCAAGACGGCTGCGCCTCGAGTCGCTGGCGAATCTCCTCGATCAGCCCCCTGGAAGCCGCATCAACCAGGTCCAGTACCTCCTCGAAGCCCTGCTCGCCCCCGTAGTAGGGATCGGGCACCTCGCGCCCGGCATGGCCGGCGAAGTCAAGAAACAGCCCCACATGGGCCCGGCAGCCGGCGGGGCGCTGCTCGTGCAGCGCCGCCAGGTTGGCCTGATCCATGGCCAGCAGGTAGTCGAAGCGGTTGAAATCGTCTGCCGCAAGCTGGCGAGCCCGCAGGCTGCCCAGGTCGACGCCCCGCCGCATGGCGGCTTCATGGGTCCGGGGGTCAGGCGCCTTGCCAACGTGCCAGGCAGCGATGCCGCAGGAGTCGACCTCGACCCGTTCGGACAGGCCGGCGGCTTCCAACTGCTGGCGAAAGACGCCTTCGGCAGTAGGGGAACGGCAGATATTGCCAAGGCAGACAAACAGTACGCGCATGGCGAGCTCCTCAGTGATTCCGGGCCAGCAGCGATCTGACCCGCTCAAGATCCTCGACGGTATCCACCCCGGCAGGATTGGGCAGCGCCGCCAGGGCGACCTGAATGGCATGGCCGTGATGCAGCGCCCTCAACTGCTCGAGCTGCTCGAGCTGCTCCAGGGGCGACGGCGTCCAGTCGCCATATTGCGCCAGGAAGCCGGCGCGATAGGCATACAGCCCTATGTGGCGCAGCCATCCATCGGTCTCGAGCCAGTCGGGGCGCGAGGCGAACGCCTGGCGGTCCCAGGGGATGGGGGCGCGGGAGAAATAGAGAGCCCGTCCGGAGAGGGCCCGCACCACCTTGACCACATTGGGATTGAACAGCGTGCCCACATCGGCGATCGGCTCGGCCAGGGTTGCGATGGAGGCCTCGGGGTCGTCGAAAAGCCTTGCCGCCACCTGATCGATCAATTGCGGCGGGATCAGCGGCTCGTCGCCCTGAACGTTGACCAGTACCGCTTCGTCCGCAAGGCCCAGCCGTTCGGCCACTTCGGCGAGTCGATCGGTACCCGACGGATGGTCGGCCCGGGTCATCACGACCTCGGCATCGAAGGGCGCCAACGCTTCGCGGATACGGGCATCGTCTGTCGCCACGATCACACGCTGGGCGGCGCTTTCACAGGCACGGCGCCAGACGTGCGCCACCATGGGCTCGCCGGCAATGTCGAGCAGCGGCTTGCCCGGCAGCCGCGACGCAGCGAAGCGAGCCGGGATCACGGCAATGAACGCATTGGCCGCGTCCCCCATCAGGCGCCTCCCATGCGTCCGGGTGATGTCGGCAGCTTTTCATCGACATCCAACTGACGGGCTTCTTCGGGCAGCATGACGGGGATACCATCGCGAATCGGATAGGCCAGGCCATCGTAGAGGCAGTGCAGTTCCTGGGCCTCACGATCATACTTGAGCTTGCCCTTGCACAGCGGGCAGACCAGCATCGCCAGCAGTTCCTTGTCCATCTTGTACCTCCGCGGTGAACGGTGACCGTCGCCAGACAGTGGCCACGGTATCGTATAGGTTATCGTAGCGCTTCCAGCCGAGCATCCAGCCATGCCGCGAATCCGGCATCCGGCTGCGCTTCCACCTCCAGCACCCAGCTGTCGGCCGGCGCAAGGAACTGGCATTTCTCGGCATCCTTGGCCGTCATCACCACCGGCAGCCCGTCGTCAAAGGCAAGGTCCCGCGCGGTGAAGGCGTGATGGTCGGCCATGGCATGAGGCCGGACCTCTATTCCCATCTCTGCCATAGTGGCGAAGAAGCGGCCCGGGTTGCCGATACCCGCCACCGCATGGACCGGCCCCGAGAAAGGCAGCGGCAAGAGAGGAAAGCGTGAATCGTCCTGCAGTGCGCGCCACTGCATCGGCGCCAGCCGAAAGGTCCAGCCCCGCTCGGGCATGGAAAAGGATGGGGCGCCGTTGACCAGCACCGCATCCACCTCCTCCAGTCGGGCCAGCGGCTCGCGTAGCGGACCTGCCGGGAGGCAGCGTCCATTGCCGAAGCCACGCCGTCCATCGACGATGACCAGCTCCATATCACGGCCCAGCGCCAGGTGCTGCAGCCCATCGTCACTGATCAGGATATCGCACCCCGCCTCGACCAGCGCCTTGCCGCCACGCGGACGATCCGGGTCCACCACCACGGGCAGCCCGGTCTGGCGTGCCAGCATGCGCGGTTCGTCGCCACAGCGATCGACCGGCGTCGTCTCGGTCACCCGCAGCGGGTAGTCGGTGGCGCTGCCGCCATAGCCCCGCGAGACGATACCCGGGCGCCAGCCCCGCTCGGCCAGGTGCCGCCCCAGCCAGGCCACCATTGGCGACTTGCCGGTGCCACCGAGAGTCAGGTTGCCGACCACGATCACCGGCACCCCGGCCCGCCATGTCCTGCGCCTGCCGCTGCGGTAGGCGGAGACCCGGCGCGCCACCGCGAGACGGTAGAGGGATTCCAGGGGACGCAGCAGCCTGAGCCAGCCAGCGCCGCCATAGGCGGCTTCCAGCCAGCGCTCTGCCACCCTCCCCTTCATGGCGTCGGGGTCTCCTGGAACTGCAGCCGGTGGAGAGCGGCATAGGCACCGTCTCGGGCCAGCAACTGATCGTGGGAACCCTGTTCGACGATACGGCCCTGCTCCATGACCAGGATGCGATCGGCCCGCTCGATGGTGGAGAGCCGATGGGCGATGACCAGAGTGGTCCGGCCCCGGCACACCGTCTCCAGCGCCTGCTGGATATAGCGCTCCGACTCGGTGTCCAGCGCCGACGTGGCCTCGTCGAGGATCAGCAGCGGCGCATCCTTGAAGATAGCCCGGGCGATGGCCAGTCGCTGACGCTGGCCGCCGGAGAGCATGACTCCGTTGTCGCCTACCACAGTGTCATAGCCCTGGGACAGCGGTTCGATGAACTCGTGGGCATGGGCCGCCCGAGCGGCGGCCTCGATGGCAGCCGGGTCCGCATCCGGAACGCCGTAGGCGATATTGTCGGCGATGCTGGCATTGAACAGGGTGACCTGCTGAGAGACCAGGCCGATCTGGCGTCGCAGCGGCGCCAACCGATACTCGTCAATGGGCACGCCGTCTATCAGCACGCGCCCCGCAGTGGGACGATAGAAGCGCGGCAGCAGCCCCACCAGGGTCGACTTGCCACTTCCCGAACGCCCCACGATGGCGATCATCTCACCGGCCTTGACCGTCACGTCGATGCCCTTGAGTACCTCGGGCTGGTCGTCGCCATAGCGGAAGTGCACGTCCTGCAGCTCCACCTGCCCCTCGAGCCGTCCCGGCTCTCGGGTGCCTTCATCGCGTTCGGGAGGCACTTCGAGCAGCCCGAACAGCTCGGCCGCGGCGGCGATGCCCTTCTGGATCTCGCTGTTGACCTCGGTGAGCTGACGCACCGGCTTGGCCATCAACGAGGCAGCGGTGATGAAGGCGACGAATTCACCGGGGGTCATGTCGTCGAGCAGGGCCGGGGACATCGCCAGCCAGACCAGCACCGCCAGCGACAGCGCCACCAGCAGCTGGATGACGGGCGTGCTGATGGCCTTGGTCAAGGCCTCCTTCATGCTCTGCTGGCGATTGTAGTTGCTGGCCTCGGCGAAGCGGGCCTTTTCATACTCCTCGGCCCCGTGGGTTCGCACCACGCGATAGCCGGAAAGGGCCTCCGATGCCACGTGGGTAACGTCGCCCATGGAGTGCTGTATACGCTGTGAAATGCGCCGGAAGCGCTTGCTCGCATATCTCACTACTCCCGCGATCAGGGGAGTCACGGTCATGAAGAGCAGCGTCAGCATCCAGTTGGTCCACATCAGGTAGCCCAACAGGCCGATGACGAACAGGCCTTCACGCAACACGATGGTGACCGCCTTGGTCGCCGCTCCGGTCACCTGCTCGACATGATAGGTGACCCGGGAGATGAGATGGCCGCTGGAGTGGGAATCGAAGAAGCGGCCCGGCAGATGCAACATGTGGTTGAACACATCGCAGCGCAGCGCATGCACCACGTTACGCGCCACGTTGCTCATGAAATAGGTGCCGAGAAAGGTACCCAGCCCCCGGGCGGCAAACATGCCGACCACGAACAGCGGCAGAAAAAGACGAAAGGCGGCGTCCGGGCTCTGGATACCATCGATCAGGCGCTTCATCATTTCCGCCAGGGCGGTACTGGAAGCGGCGTAGATGGCATAGCCGACAATGGCGAGGCCAAAGGAAACCCAGTGGGGCTTCACATAGCCCAGCAGGCGCTTGTATAGGGTCCAGCCCGAATCTTGGGTACCGGGTCGTGTCACGGTGTCTCCGCTTGGGTAGGTGTAGCCTGGGGCTCACGGGTCGCGATTCGCACCTGCCGGATGCCCAGCGCGCCTGCCTGGTCCAATGCACGCACCACGTCCGCATGCATGGCCCGCGCGTCGGCCTCGAGCACCAGGCCGTGCATGCGTGCCTGCTCTGCTTCGGCAGTCAGCGCCTGGTTCAGCTCGGCGGCGCTCAGCTCGCGCTCACTCAGCCGATAGCGCCCCTGCTCGGTAACGACCAGGGTCACCGGCGACAGCTCCAGGTCGGCGCCCGCCACGCTCTCGGGCAGTTCGAGCTCCAGCGCCTGGCGGGTTTCGAAGGTAGTGGACACCATGAAGAAGATCAGCAGCAAAAAGACGACGTCTATCAGCGGAGTGAGGTTGACCTCCACCGGGTCGCGGCGACGGCGCGCAAATCTCACGACTGCTTGCCCCCCGGCGCGAGGCGACCATCGGCCTCGACACGCTCCCCCTCGCCGCCATCGGACAAGGTCACGTTGCCCTGATAGTGGGCGATGAACTCGACCACCTGGCTAGCCTGCTCCTCCATGCGCACCGTTATATCCTCGACCCGCCGCTGAAAATAGCGATGGAACATCAGCGCGGGAATGGCCACGGTAAGGCCCGCCGCCGTGGTCACCAGGGCGCGGGAGATGCCGCCGGCCAGGTCGGCGGTACGGCTTGCCCCATCGCCGGCAACGATGACTGAAAACACCTCGATCATGCCTACCACGGTCCCTAGCAGGCCGATCAGGGGCGTGATGGCCGCAATGGTTCCAAGAGGGCTCAGGAAGCGCTCCATATCATGGATTACAGCGGTCGCGGCCTCCTGCAGGCGGGCACGCACCTGCTCATGACCCAGGCGGGCATTGCGCAGGCCGGCGGCCAGCACGCCGCCCAGCGGTGAGTGCCCCTCGAGCCAGTAGAGATTGACCTGGCCACGGGATACCAGGGAGCAGACCTCCTGCCCCAGGCCATAGGGTGCAATACGCTTGGCGCGCAGGGTCCACAAGCGCTCGATGATGATAACCGTTGCCAGCAACGAACAGCCCAGCAGCGGAATCATCAACCACCCCCCGGCGATGAGCGCATCCATCATGTTCATCCAACCCCTCCTTACGTAGCCACGACGGCTGCGGTCAGTGGGGCGATTCTACCGCATGGCACTCACCTTCGACACCGCTGCGGCGCCAGGGCATGACACGCGTGGCCTGAATGAAGGACTCCCTTTCTCTTCCGAGCCAAAGGGTCACGGCCCCGTCGAGAGCGGTACTCCACTGGCAGCTCCCCGCTCGACGAAAGCGTCGCACCACTTCATCGTGCGGATGACCGAAGGCGTTATGGCGACCGGCGCTATAGATCACGTGTCGAGGCGCCAGGGACTGAACCAGCTGAGGCCCCGAACTTGTCCGGCTGCCATGATGGCCCGCCAGCAGCGCCGTCACCGGACGCTCGACGTCGAGCAGAAAGGCACGCTCCACCTCGCGGCCGACATCGCCGGTGAGCAGCAGTCGATCAGCCCCCACCGTCACCTCAAGGACGCAGGAGCGATCATTGCTGGAAAGTGCCGCGGTATCCTCGGGCGGCCACAGCACCCGATAGGTCACCCCATCGCGCTGCCAGTGCTGCCCCCGGAGACAAGGTGTAAAGGGTACGTCGATCGTCTCCCCCGGCGGTGCGAGAAACTCACCCACGAGATGCTCCTCCGCCAGCAGCGGCACCCCACCAGCATGATCGATATCATCATGGCTGACCATGACGCGGTCGAAGCGCTGCCCTGGCGGCCACAGCGCAGCCAGCGGAGCGAAGCCGGACGCGAAGCGCGGCCCGGCATCATACAGCATGCGGTAGTTGGCGCTGCGCAGCTCCACCAGTTGACCCTGCCCAACATCCTGTATCCGCACCCGCAGCGAACCGGGCTCCTGGGTTGGCTCCGCCAGCCCCAGCATCGCCGGTACCAGCAGCAGACTGCCACCGACACGCAGCGTCGCCGCCAGTCCCGGGAGTGCCCATAGCAGGGCGATCAGCCCCAGCATGAGCGCCAGCGGCAGAATCATCTCTGTTGACGGCCACCACAACGGTAACCAGGCGACCGCGAGTTCGAGCAATGCGATCAACGCCAGAGTGATGCGCTCGAAGAGCCACCAGCACAGAGTGGAAAGCACCGGCACCGGCGTGAGCAGCCAGCCCAGCAGACCCAGCGGGACGAGCAGGGAGCTGACGACCGGTACGGCCACCAGGTTGACGACCGGTGCGGCGGGGGCCAGCCGAGCGAAGGCAAGCAGCACAGCTGCCGCCATCAGCGGCGCCAGCAACAGCTGGGTTCGCAGCAGCGCCCAGGCCCATCCACGGGCGCCTGCAGGCCGCGGCCGCCCCTGCCAGATCACGATCAGCAGCGCCACGGCGATAAAAGACAGCCATAAACCGGGGCGCCACACCGATAGCGGGTCCAGTACCACGATCAGCCCCAGCGCCAGCCACCAGGCCTGCCACGGACCCGGCGCATGGCGGCCGCTGGCCACCCAGAGACCGATCAAGGTCATGATCATGGCCCGCATGGCCGGGGGCTGCAGCCCTGCCAGCCAGGCATAGCCGATGGCCACTACACCGGCCAGCCACCAGGGCCAGACCGCCAGCCGCCAGCGCCGTGGAGCGACCAGCCGTGCAAGCCCCCGCGCCATGAGCAGTGTAAAGGTCGCCACCAGCCCCACATGCAGCCCCGAAATCACCATCAGGTGTGTGGTGCCACTGGCATTGAGCAGATCCCACTCTTCCCGCGTAAGACGCTCACCCGCACCCAGCGTCAGCGCCGCCAGCCAGCGTGTCGTCAGCGGCGGCAGCTGTCGTGCTTCGAGATGCGCCAGTGCCAGCCGCCGCGGGGAAACATCCGCCGGCTGAATACGTTCGGGCGGTGGTTCGCTGCGTACATAGCCGGTGGCCTGAATCCCCTCGCGCCACAGCCAGGCCCCGTAGTCGAACGCCCCTGGGTTGGCGAAGCCACCGGGGGGGCGCAGCCGAACGGTCAGGGCCCATCGTTCTCCCGGTGACATCTCGGGGGCCTGGTAGTGGCTGAGACGCACTCGGCGCAGCCGATCGCAGGGCAGACCCTCGTCCGCCAGGGGACGGCACTCCTCGACGCGCACCAGCAACCGCGTCAAGTGATCCTCTTCCTCGACAGATTCCAAGCGCCCTTCCAAGGCCAGATCGACACGCAGCAGGCCCAAGGGCAGATCGCCCCCCTTGGCCAGGAGAACCTGCCCCGCCGTCAATGCCACGAGCAGGACCAGTCCCACGCCTCGCCAGTTGCCTCTGGCCAGCAGCAGCAAAAGCGCAAGGCACCATAGTTCCACCAGGCCCTGAGGCACCCACCAACCCAGACCGACACCCGCCATGGCAGCTAAAGCTGCCGGTAACGCCATGCCAATTCGCATTCCCTTGCCCTTATCCCCGCCCCCCGACTGTCCACTCAGCGAGCCGCTGAACAATAGCCGGCCAGCCCTGGCATATCGACGCTTTCCTCCTGCCAACACCCACATACGGCATGGCGAGACAGCACCCTTCCATGGATAATAGCCGGGTCCCGAAGCAGCGAGCCAATCCGTCATGCCGCGCAGATTCCTGCAGCGCTACATGCCTCACCCCGAAACGCTCAGACGCCAGCGCTCGCTGCGTTTTGTGAGCCATATCATCGGCGACCCCGGCCTCTGGGCGCTGTCACGTCGCACCGTGGCCAACGCTTTCTCGGTTGGACTCTTCAGCGCCATGCTACCGATTCCCTTCCAGATGGTTGTAGCGGCATTTGGTGCCTGGCTGTTGCGCTGCAACCTGCCACTCTCGGTGGGGCTGGTATGGATCACCAATCCTCTCACCATGCCGTTGATTTTCTATGGCAATTATCGCCTGGGCGCCTGGCTGATGAATACCCCAGTCCGGGAGGCACCAGCCAGAGTTTCGACCCGCTGGATCGCCGACCGCATGGCCGACATCCTGCCGGCCCTGGCGCTTGGCTCGGTGGTATCGGCTATCGTCTTCGCTATCGTGGGCAATGTAATCATCAGGCTGGTCTGGCGATGGCATGTCTCACGCAGCTGGAAGCTGCGCGCCTTGAGACGCCGCCAAGCGCGCCTGGACAGGGAAGATTGAGCCCGGCCAGCGGCCGGGCTCGGGTCAGTATCAGAGAGGGTCGTGCTGCTCGGTGAGACGCCCGCCATCGAGCTTGAGTACGCGATCCTGGTGTGCAGCCATGGCAGGGTCGTGGGTCACGATGACAAAAGCACAGGCCGTGGTTCGGGCCAGCTCGTCCATCAGTGCCAGGATGCTGGCGGCCGTGGTCTGGTCCAGGTTGCCGGTGGGCTCGTCCATCAGCACCAGGCTGGGATCAGTTACCAGCGCTCTGGCGATGGCAACCCGCTGACGCTCGCCGCCAGAGAGCTCCCCCGGCTTGTGGTCGGCTCGCTCGGCGATACCTACCCTGATCAGCAGTTCCCGGGCCCGCGACTCGGCCGCCTTCTTCCTCTGCCCACGCACGATCAACGGCAGCGCGGCATTCTCCAGGGCAGTGAACTCTGCCAGGAGGTGATGGAACTGGTAGACGAAGCCGATATGCCGGTTACGAAAGCGACCCAGTGCCGTCTCACCAAGATCGAGCAGTGATTCATCGGCGATGCGTACCTCTCCCCGGCTGGGCCGATCCAGGCCTCCCAACAGGTTCAGCAGCGTCGTCTTGCCGGAGCCCGAGCTGCCGACGATGGCGACCCGCTCTCCCGCCCGCACTTCCAGCTCAAGCCCCTCAAGCACGGTGACATCCTGGGGACCTTCGCGATAAATGCGGGTCAGGTCATGGCATGCCAGCATTATCTTGCCCTTGGCGTTCGCCGCCTGGGTCATGGCGCTCTCCTTCACGGTGGCCGGATCATTCATAGCGCAGCACCTCGGCGGGCTGGACACGTGCCGCTCGCCACGCCGGATAGATCGTCGACAGGAACGTCAGCCCGAAGGCGGCAGCAACGATGTCTCGCACATCGGACCAGTGCAGGCGTGACGGCAGGTCACTGATGAAGTAGACCCCGGCGTCGAGGAACTTGATGCCCAGGGCCGACTCCACCCAGCCGATCAGGTCCGAGATGGTCAGCGCCAGCAGCACGCCGAACCCGACGCCCACGGCAATCCCGATGACCCCGATCGCCATGCCCTGCACCATGAAGATGCCCATGATCGAGCGGGGCGTAGCACCGATGGTTCGCAGGATGGCAATATCGGCATGCTTGTCGGTAACCACCATTACCAGGGTCGAGACGATATTGAAGGCCGCCACCGCAATGATAACGGTCAACAGCAGCGCGATCATGCGCTTCTCCATCTGGATCGCCTGGAACAGGTTGCCGTGGGTGAAGGTCCAGTCGGTACCGCGATAGCCAGTGCCGAGCTGATTGATGATGGCCCGGGTCTCGCTGGCGGCGACAAAGAGGTCGTCTAGCTCCAGACGCAACCCTCCTACCGCATCGCCCAGGCGGGCAAGGGTCTGCATGTCCTCGATGTTGGCATAGGCGAGGTTGGCATCCAGATCGGCGCCAACGCTGAAGATGCCGCTTACCGTGAAGCGCTTGAGGCGTGGAAAGACCCCCGCCGGGGTGATCGAGGCCTCCGGCACCAGCAGAGTAACCCGGTCGCCCACCCCGACGCCCAGATGTCGGGCCAGCAGGGAGCCCAGCACCACATTCCATTCGCCGGGGGCCAGATCATCGAGGCTACCCTGCTGCATGTGCCGCCCGATAATCGAGACGCGATCCTCCCATTCAGGGTGGATACCGTTGACCATGGCGCCCTCGTTGCGACCCGCCGAAGAGAACATTCCCTGCTGTTCAACGAAGGGTGCCGCACCGATCACCCGCTCGCGCTGCATCAGCTCTTCAGCCAGGGCCTCCCACTCCACCAGGCCGGCGCGCGACTCGATCTTGGCATGGGGCACCATGCCCAGGATGCGGGTGCGCAGCTCGTGATCGAAGCCGTTCATCACCGACAACACGAGTATCAGCACCGCCACGCCGAGCATCAAGCCCAGCATCGAGGTCAATGAAATGAATGAGATGAAGTGATTGCGGCGCTTGGCGCGCACATAGCGCAATCCGATCAACAGTGGCAAGCGGTCGAGCATGATGAGCGTTCCTTGTCAGCGGGGGGTCATGGTACGGTTTTTTGCCGTCCACTGCACCGGGTAGGATTACGTTTCCCCTATGCTTGCAACATTACCCGGCTGGGCCTACATTGCGCCGACTCGGCGATAGGACGCCGGACGACGAGACGCAAACCAGAGGCTCCCACCATGGCCAACCGCCTGCTTCCCGAATGGCACCCTCAGGACGCCATCCAGCTCACCTGGCCCAGCGCTACCAGCGATTGGGCGCCACTACTCGAGCGCATCGAGGCCACGATGGAAAACATCGTGGTGGCAGTCGCGCGCTACCAGTCCGTCGTGATCAGCGTGCCATCGACCGCGACACGCCACCACCTGCGGCGTCGCTTCGCCTACCTCGGCGTTCCTGCCGAGCGATTGCACCTGATCGTCGCCCCGGCCGATGACACCTGGACCCGAGACCATGGCCCCATCGGCATCGAGCGCGACGGTAGTCCCGCGCTGCTCGACTATATCTTTAACGGCTGGGGCGGCAAGTTCGAGGCCGAGCGCGACAACGGACTGACTCAGCGTCTGGCCGACGCAGGCATCTACGCCTGTGCGGCCGAAAGCCGGGACGTCATTCTTGAAGGGGGCGCCATCGAGACCGACGGCGAAGGCACCCTGCTCACCACAGAGGCCTGCCTGCTCAACCCCAATCGCAATCCGCAGCTCGACCGAGAGGCCGTGGAAGCCATGCTCACCGCCGATTTTGGCATAGAGCGTGTGCTATGGCTGGCTAATGGCCATCTGGAAGGTGACGACACCGACAGCCATATCGATACCCTGGCCCGTTTCTGCGACCCGACCACCATTGCCTACGTTCGCTGCGATGACGAAGCCGACGCGCACTATCCGGCCCTGGCCGCCATGGAGGCCGAACTGCAGACATTCAGGCGTGCCAATGGCGAGCCCTATCGCCTGGTGCCGCTGCCCTGGCCGCGGCCCTGTTTCGATCCAGTCGATGGACATCGCCTGCCGGCCACCTATGCCAACTTCGTTATCATCAACGGTGCAGTGCTGGTACCCACCTACGGCGATGCCGCCGACAGCCGGGCGCTCGTTGCCCTGGGAGATGCCTTTCCCGTCCGCGACATCGTGCCGATCGACTGTACCAGCGTAATCCGACAGCACGGCAGCCTGCACTGTCTGACCATGCAGCTCCCTCGGGGCAGCCTGGCGACACACACCTGAATCAAAGGCGACGCTCATGCCTTGGGATGTTGCAAGGCATGAAGCGCAGGGTGCCAGAGTCAAGTCGTTGAGGAGGTCCTACGCCATGGAAGGCGTCGGTAGCGTACAGGGAAGTATTCACAGCGCCTTCTCGAAGACTTGACGCAAGGCCAACCCGAGCGGTGGTCGCCATCTGCGATAGCCTTTAGATTAAGCCTAGAGCGTTGACACACGAGGAGAGTTTGCATCATGTCCCGTCATCTCAAGATCGGCCTTGTCCAGCAGCCCGCGTGGCTCGACAAGAGCAGAAGTCTCGCCGAGAGCGAGGCCGGCGTGCGCGAGCTGGCGGCCGCGGGCGCCGAACTGGTCATGCTTCAGGAGCTGCATGCCACGCACTACTTCTGTCAGTACGAAGATACGACGCTGTTCGACCTGGCCGAGCCGCTAGACGGCCCCACCGGCACTCGCCTGGCCGCACTCGCCGCCGAGCTCGATATCGTGCTGGTGGGTTCCCTGTTCGAGCGCCGCGCTCCCGGGCTCTACCACAACACGGCCGTGGTCTACGACCGCAGCCGCGGCCAGGTCGGCTACTACCGCAAGATGCACATCCCCGACGATCCGGGCTTCTACGAGAAGTTTTATTTCGCCCCGGGGGATCAGGACGACAGCCGCAAACAGGGTTTCCAGCCCATCGACACTTCGGTTGGACGACTCGGGCTCTTGGTATGCTGGGACCAGTGGTATCCGGAAGCGGCACGGCTGATGGCACTGGCCGGGGCGGAGCTGCTGCTCTACCCCACCGCGATCGGCTGGTGCCCCTCAGACGACAACGGCGAGAAGGCGCGCCAGAAGGAAGCCTGGACGCTGATCCAGCGCAGCCACGGCGTGGCCAATGGCCTGCCCGTGATCGTGGCCAACCGCGTCGGCCACGAGCCGGACCAATCCGGGGTTGGTGAAGGCATCGACTTCTGGGGCGGCAGCTTCGTCGCCGGGCCCCAGGGTGAGCTACTGGCCCATGCCGGCACCGAGGCCGAGCGCCTGCTGGTCACGCTCGACATGAGCCGCGGCGAAGACGTGCGGCGCATCTGGCCTTACCTGCGCGACCGCCGCATCGATGCCTATGGCGACCTGACGCGACGCTATCGCGACTGAGTGAAGCACTGCGGTTGATCCGGCGAAAACCGGAGTACTGGCAAGGAGGTGATGTTCTAGCACCTGTGGCTCCGCCGGGCGCCTGACGGCGCCAGTCCTGATGCGGAGCATTCCTCCTGCAGTGTTATTCTCGATTGAAGGTAGCTGTCTGTCACTTCCAGAAATCGCGGATCGAGGCAATGCCCTGGGCACCGACAGCGCGGGCGTGGTTGGCATCGAAGCGGGTCATGCCGCCCAAGGCGAAGACTGGCATGGCGGCACGCTCGACCAGCTGCTGGAAATCGTGCCAGCCCATGGGCGGCACCTCTGGATGGGATGGCGTCGTACGCAGCGGCGACAGGGTCACGAAGTCGCAGCCGATGCGCGAGGCCTGGGTCAGCTGCTTCTGGTCGTGGGTCGAAGCCGCCAGCCACTTGGCCTCCGAAATCGGACGTCGCTCCAGCGACATCAAGCGCTCACTGGTGAGGTGGATGCCATCGGCATCGACCTGCTCCAGCAGCGCGGGATCGGCGTTGAGGAGCAGCCTCGCCCCGTGCTCTCGGCACAGCGCCAGGGCTCGCTCGGCGCGGGCCAGGTAGGCCGCCTCGTCAAGGGACTTCGCGCGCAGCTGCACCAACCGCACGTTGTCCTCGACCAGCGCCCGAGCCAGGCGGGTCTCGAACACCGCGTCATCCGCCTCCTCCGCCGTGATGAAATATTCGGTGGGCAGCATCACGGCCTGGAGTATCGGCAGGTTGGCCGCCGGGAAGGGGTAGTTGACCAGTTCCTGGAGCGGCACCCAGCGTACCGCCTGGCCTTCGCGACCAAACGGTTCGCCGCTGAATTCATGCACCTGCCAGACATCCAGTAGAATGTGCTTGTCAGAGTATTCATGATGGATGCGGATCAGCGGCTGGGCACGCTTGATCTCGACACCCAGCTCTTCATGAAGCTCACGCTTGAGCCCTTCCAGCCCCGTCTCGTAGGGCGCCAGCTTGCCGCCGGGAAATTCCCACAGGCCGCCATGATCGACATTGGACGGACGACGGGCGATCAGTGCCTTATCGCCATCGCTGCTGACGATGGCGGCGGCCGCCACATGCACCCTTCTCTTAACCATTACGTTCATTAACCCTTTACCCGCTTGGCCCATGCCGTCCACCCGGCACAGGGTTGTTCGTCTGCCAAGCTCGCCTCAGCTGCGGTACTCGGCGTTGATGCTGACATAGTCGTGGGAGAGATCGGAGGTCCAGACCGTTGCGCTCTCTTCGCCACGCCCCAGGGTAATACGTATCACGATCTCTTCTTCGCTCATCACCCGACTGCCGGCTTCCTCGGTATAGCCTGCCGCCCTGCCGCCATGCTCGACCAGGCGAATGTCGCCCAGGTCAATGGTGACTCGCCCCACGTCGAAGTCCGTCACGGGAGCGCGCCCCACCGCCGCGAGGATCCGCCCCCAGTTGGCATCGGAAGCGAACAGCGCCGTCTTGACCAGGGGGGAATGAGCGACGGTAAAGGCGACGTCCAGCGCCTCCTCCCGACTCAACGCCTCGTTGACCTGCAGGGTCACGAACTTGGTTGCCCCTTCGCCGTCACGAATGATCGCCTGAGCCAGTTCGGTCATCACACGCTGCAGACCATTGCGGAACACCGCAATTTGCTCGTCACTGACCACCTCGGCGCCTCGCCCGGTGGCGATCAACATGCAGGCATCGTTGGTGGAGGTATCCCCATCGACGGTGATGCAGTTGAAGGAGCGGTCCACTGTCTCGCGCAGCAGTGCATCCAGCAACGGCTGTTCGATAGCGGCATCAGTGGCCACGAAGGCCAGCATGGTGGCCATATTGGGCTTGATCATGCCCGACCCCTTGCTGATGCCATTGATGATAACGGTACGGTCGCCCATTTCCAGGCTCACGCTGGCACCCTTGGGCCGGGTATCGGTGGTGAGGATACCCTCGCCTGCCTGTTGCCACGCCTCGGCGCCCTCGCCCAGGGACGACAGCGCCGCCGGCAGGCCGCCCAACAGCCGCTCCATGGGCAGCGGTTCGCCGATCACTCCGGTGGAAAACGGCAGTACAGCCTCCTCGCCGACGCCTGCCAGCCTTGCCAGTTCAGCGCAGGTGGCCTGGGCATCGCGCAGCCCCACCTCGCCGGTGCCGGCATTGGCATTACCGGTGTTGATCACCAACAGGCGTGGGCCCTCACCGCGCGACTGACACTCGGTCAGATGCTGCCTGGCCACCGTGACGGGAGCGGCACAAAAGGCATTTCGCGTGAAGCTGCCGGCCACCCTGGCGCCAGCTGGAATCTCGATGACCACCAGGTCCCGCCGTCCCGGCTTCTTGATGCCCGCCATGGCGGTGCCCAGGCGCAGCCCGTCTATCACCGGCATTGCCGGAAAGCGTGTCTCACCCACAGCCATGGAAAGTTTACTCCTCAATCAGTTAGGGCGATCAAATTGCCGAGCGAGATGAAGCGCCAGGCGCCAGGCATTCGATTCAGCTCAGCTGGCCGCAGCACTGCTTGTACTTCTTCCCCGAACCACAGGGACAGGGATCGTTACGACCGACCTTGGGTCCTTCGCGCCGAACCGGGCGGCCATCGGCACCCGGCGCCATGGCCGCCGGCGCACGCTCGTCGCCCTCTTCAGCCGGCGGAGCGTCATGCCGGCTGTTGGCCGCGGCCTTCTCACGCTCCAGCGCTTCACGCCGCTGGCGTTCCAGCTCGTCGACCTCCTCGGGCTTGCGCACGTGTACGTGACTCGTCACGCGGGTAATATCCGCCTTGATATTGGTCAACAGCGTCTGAAACAGCTCGAAGGACTCGCGCTTGTACTCCTGCTTGGGGTTCTTCTGAGCATAGCCGCGCAGGTGAATACCGCGACGCAGATGATCCATCGACTGGAGATGCTCCTTCCAGCGAGTGTCGAGAATCTGCAGCATGATCTGCTTCTCGAAGCGTCGGATCAGTGCCGCACCGGCCGCCTCGACCTTCTCCTCGTATGCCTTGCGATGCATCTCCCGCAGGCGTTCGCGCAGCTGCTCCTCATGGAAGCGGTCATCCTGCTCGGCCCACTCCACCACCGGCGCGTCGAGGTTGAACTCGCTGCGCAAGTGCTCCTGCAGCCCGGGCAAGTCCCACTGCTCCTGCAGGCTCTGGGGCGGCACGAAATCACTGATGGTCTGTTCCAGCACTTCATCGCGAATGCCCAGCACGTTCTGGGAGACGTCGTCGGAGGAGAGAATCTCGTTGCGTTGCTCGTAGATCACGCGCCGCTGATCATTGGCCACGTCATCGTATTCGAGCAGCTGCTTGCGGATATCGAAGTTGCGGCTTTCCACTTTTTTCTGAGCGCGCTCGACGGCGTTGGAAACCATCTTGTGCTCGATCGCCTCACCGCGCTCGAGACCTAGTGCCTTCATCATGCGCTGCACCCGGTCAGAGCCGAACAGGCGCATCAGGCTGTCTTCCATGGAGAGGAAGAAGCGAGTCGAACCCGGGTCGCCCTGGCGGCCCGCACGGCCGCGAAGCTGGTTGTCGATACGCCGCGATTCGTGGCGCTCGGAGCCGACCACATGCAGGCCGCCCGCTGCCAGCACCGCCTCGTGGCGGACACGCCACTCCTCCTTGAGCTGCTCGATCTGCTCGTCGGTGGGGTTCTCGATCTTGGCCGCCTCCGCCTCCCAGTTGCCGCCCAGCACGATATCGGTACCGCGACCGGCCATGTTGGTGGCAATGGTAACGGCGCCGGGACGGCCGGCCTGGGCGATGATCTCGGCTTCGCTCTGGTGCTGCTTGGCGTTGAGCACGTTGAAGGCGAGGCCGTCCTCCTTCATCAGATTGGCCAGGTACTCGGAAGTCTCGATGGATGCCGTGCCCACCAGCACGGGGCGCCCCGCCTCGGTCTCGGCCTTGACGTCCTTGATGATTGCCTCGAACTTCTCCTCGGCTGAGAGGTAGACCAGATCATTCAGGTCCTTGCGAATCAGCGGCCGGTTGGTGGGAATCACCACCACGTCCAGCCCGTAGATCTGGCGGAATTCGAAGGCTTCGGTATCGGCGGTGCCGGTCATGCCGGCCAGCTTCTCGTAGAGACGGAAGTAGTTCTGGAAGGTGGTCGACGCCAGCGTCTGGCTCTCGCGCTGTACGGGCACTCCCTCCTTGGCCTCCACCGCCTGGTGCAGACCCTCCGACCAGCGACGTCCCGGCATGGTTCGCCCGGTGTGCTCGTCGACGATAACCACCTGGTTCTCGGCAACGATATAGTCGACGTCACGCTGATAGAGATGCCGAGCGCGCAGCGCCGAATGCATGTGCTGCAGCAGGTTGAGGTTCTGGGCGGCGTACAGCGAGTCGTGCTCGCCCAGCAGCCCCTCTTCGCGCATCAACTCCTCGACCTTGTTGTGGCCCGATTCGGTGATCTCCACCTGTTTCTGTTTTTCCTCGATCAGGAAGTCGCCGCTGACCGGAACGTCCGGGTCCTCAGACACCTCTCCCTTGACCAGATGCTTCGCCAGCCGGTCCACCACCTGATAGAGCTCGGTGTTCTCGTCCACTGCACCCGAGATGATCAGCGGCGTGCGCGCCTCGTCGATCAGGATGGAATCGACTTCATCGATGATGGCGTAGTGCAGCCCCCGCTGAACCTTGTCCTCCAGCGAGAAGGCCATGTTGTCGCGCAGGTAGTCGAAGCCGTACTCGTTGTTGGTCCCGTAGGTGATGTCGCAGGCATAGGCGCTGCGCTTCTCCTCGGATGTCTGCCCCGCGTAGATGGTACCTACCGACAGTCCAAGGAACTCATACAGCGGACGCATCCACTCCGCATCGCGGCGAGCCAGGTAATCGTTCACGGTGACCACGTGCACGCCCTTGCTTGGCAGTGCATTGAGATAGACCGCCAGGGTGGCGACCAGGGTCTTGCCCTCACCGGTCTTCATCTCGGCGATGCGCCCGCGGTGCAGCGTCAGACCGCCTACCAGCTGGACATCGAAGTGACGCATGCCCATGACCCGCTTGCTCGCCTCGCGCACCGTGGCGAAGGCTTCGGGTATCAGCGAGTCGAGTGTTTCACCAGCCGCAAGGCGTTCGCGGAACTCGGCGGTCCGCGCCTGGAGCGCAGCGTCGTCCAGCGCCTCGAACTGAGGCTCCAGAGCGGTGGCCTCGGCGGCCTGGCGGTGCATTCGCTTGACTTCACGGTCGTTCTTGGAGCCGACGACCTTGCGTAAAAGAGAGTTGATCATGAAACGTCCAATATCGGCATATGACAATCGGCCAGTAGTGAAAGCGGACATGGCATAGCGCCAAGCCCCCACCGGCAGGAATCGATGGCTTCAGAGGTGGCGTCGCGGGCCAGGTGGGCCGCGGCGCGTCAGGACGTCATGAGCGGCAGGCCAGCACCGCCAGGGCGGCAGCTGCCGCGGAGGTCGGATACGACAAGCCATGACCCTTGGCTTGCGCGGTGGCCAGTGCGGCAACGCTCGACGGCGTGCCACGTAACGGCAGCGGGCACGCATCAGCGTCGGGGCCAGGATGCAGGTCTGGACCACCCGTTCCGCCAGCCGCAGGGTCTCCGCCTGGCTCAGCCCGGCGGGCAGCAGACAGCTCACCAACAGGCCGGCCAACCACCAGCGCGAGCGCTGTCGGCGGCGCGCCGCTGCCCCGGGGTTCGGGGCGCCGACGGTACGGCCTTGGGGCAGGACAGTGGTCATGCTGTAGCGTATCTCCCGAGCGTGCTAGGCTTTGCCGTAACCACGGGCGTTGGACATCAGGACAGCGGCCAAGGTCGCAATCGGCAACCTGGAGAAGGCGTTTGCCCCCGAGAATAAGCCCATGAGTATAAAGGTTAAGCGTTCACGCGCACAGCCCATGTCTCGCCTGCTTGGTGGCAACGGCGAATTGGCCCCGTTGATGCGCACGGCAAGGCTGATCGCACGGGCCCAGCAGCACCTGCGGGACAGCTTGCCGGAAGAGGTGAGCGAACATGTCCACGTCGGGGGATTTCGCGAAGGAAAATTGACGATCATCACCGACCGCGCCGTGTGGCTGACCTGGCTCCGCTATGAACAGCAGCGCCTGCTCACCCTACTCCATCAGCTGCCTGAATTCGCCGCTGTCACAGGATTCAACCTCAAGGTGAGACCGGTGCGCCCGCTCAAGGTGCCGGCGCGCCAGGTACGACAGCTGCCGACGCCAGCCGCCGACGAGATCGCCGCCTGCGCCGCCGACACCGAGGACCCCCGCCTCAAGCACGCCCTGGAGCGTCTCGCCTCCCACGCTCAGCCCCGCGACTAGACCAGCCTGCGCGGGATCGCGTCCGCACCCGCAGGCTCATAACAACCGATACCGCTCATTCCAGTCGATAGGTATCGCCCTCGACCTCGACTTCCTTGATGTCGGCAAACGAGACCATCACGCCCTGGATGTCGCCGGGCTCCCCGTCGTGCTCCGTCAATGTCGTCTCGGGAATGACCTTCACCCCGGTAGCCCCGACATGCTGAACACGGGCCGAGAACCGCTTGCCCTCACGCTCTACCACGACTCGCTCACCAAACATGCAGCGCCCAATCTGGACCAGTAGCTCGGCTTCATTCACTGGCTTGACGGCCATGTCTCTCCTCCCTGATACGTTTGCCCTTGATCGCTTGTCTACCCCAGTGACAAGGAAAAAGCTCATGAATTCACTGTGCTGCTAGTACTGTAGGCAATTCTTCACTCCTTCACCCGCAACCGAGCTTTTCGGGTGCCTGTGGCTAACCCACCGGTGCTAACGCTATGCTTTAACGAGACGCAACTTTCGCTAGTGACGCCGTGCTCAGTTGAAGCAACACCCTTATTCCAGGAACCGACATGTCTCTCAGCAAGACCCGCTCCAGTTTCTACCGCCGACTCTACGTGGCTCACCTGATAAGGACCGGAGTCGCCAGCGTGGCGGCCATCATCGAAGCAACCGGCATGCCGAGACGTACCGCCCAGGACACCATCTCGGCCTTGGCCGAGCTCGATATCCACTGCGACTTCGAGCCCGAACCCGGCAAGAGACACAACATCGGATGTTACGTAATACGTGACTGGGGCCCTATATCCCCTGAGTGGGTCGCCGCCCATGCCGACCGGCTTCGCCAAGCACTCGACTATCCCGCCATGTCATGAGACAGCTGTTCCCTTCCATCCTGCCACTGCAACATCGCCTGCCCAGGCTCGCCTTGCTGATGGTCGCCCTGCTGTCATCGGGTGGCTGTGTCAGCAACGCAACGCTGCAGTCGCCAGGCCCGGGGGCCGAAGAACCGAGAATCACGACGCATCAAGTCGTTGCCGACGATGGCTATCGGCTTCCTCTACGCCATTGGCCCGCCCAGGGCGAAGCCGGCAGCGTGGCTCTGGCAGTGCATGGTTTCAATGACCATGCCGGTAGCTTCAGCGTGCTTGCCGACGCCCTGACCCGCCAGGGCGTGGAAGTCTATGCTCATGACCAGCGTGGCTTCGGCACCACCGAACAGCGCCGTCTGTGGGCGGGGCACCAGCGGCTGAGCGATGACGTAGCTCTGCTCGCCGATTTGATGCGTGAACGTCATCCTCACACGCCCATCTACCTGATCGGCAAAAGCATGGGTGCGGCTATCGTGATACTCACCATGACCGGCGACGACCCTCCCCCGGTGGATGGCAGCGTATTGATCGCCCCCGCCGTGTGGGGACGAGAGGCGATGCCGTGGTACCAGCGGCTGGGGCTGTGGCTCGGTGTTCGCCTGATACCACAGGTGTCCTTCTCGGTACGCACCACGCGGCGCCTGGGAATCGAGCCCACCGATGACGAAGCGATCAAGCGCCAGCTGGCCCAGGATCCCTACATCCTGCGCAGCGCCCGTGTCGACACACTGGCCGGCTTGACCCAGGCAATGGGAAGGGCCCTGGAAGCCGCCAGCGAGATGCCGGGTCCGACACTGATCCTGTATGGCGATGAAGATCAGGTCATTCCCGAGGACGCCTATTGTGCCCTGCTGGAGCGCCTGCCGGATCACGAAGCCATACGCCTCGCCTTCTACCCTGGCGGCTATCACATGCTTACGCGTTACAGCCAACGCGAGCGCACCGAACAGGACCTGGTCGCCTGGCTCCATGACCCCCTCGCCGAACTACCCTCCGGTTTCGAAGTGGCGCGAGAGATTCCTCTGGCCACCCTTTGCGAGTAAGCCTCGAGCCGTGCCACACCGCGCTCTTCTTCCAGCGGCGAATCGCCTCGACCTGCTGGCGCCGGTCGTGCCGGCAAGAAGCGATAAAAAAAGCGGCGGGCAAGGCCCGCCGCAAACCACCGATCAGACAACTGACCGAGAGAGATGCCTGGATAATCAGATTTCGAAACCGCGACCGAAGTCCTCGGAAGAGAGCGCCATCAGCGGCTCCGCCCCGGCCTGAACCATGGCGGCATGGGCGCGGGTCCGCGGTAACAGGCGAGCAAAATAGAAGCGCGCCGTCTTGATCTTGGCTTCGTAGAAGGCCGCATCGTCGCTGCCGGCGGCGAGTGCCGCCTTGGCCTGCTTGGCCGCCCGGGCGAAGAGGTAGGCCAGGGTCACGTAGCCTGAGTACATCAGGTAATCGACGCTGGCGGCACCCACTTCCTCACGATCGGTCATGGCCTTCATGCCGATCCCCATGGTCAGCTCGCCCCATTCGGCGTTGAGCTTGGACAGCGGCCCGATGAATTCCGCCAGCTCGGCATTATCGGCTTCGGCCTGGCAGAACTTGTGGATCTGCTTGGTGAAGACCTTGAGCGTCTCGCCCTGACTCATCAGCACCTTACGGCCAAGCAGGTCGAGAGCCTGGATCCCCGTCGTGCCCTCATAAAGCCGGGTGATGCGTGCATCACGAACCAGCTGCTCCATGCCCCATTCCTGGATGAAGCCGTGGCCGCCGAAGACCTGGACGCCCTCATTGGTGGCCTCGAACCCCACCTCGGTAAGGAACGCCTTGACGATGGGTGTGAGCAGACCCAGCAACACCTCCGCCTGCTCTCGCTCGGCGGCATCCTGCCCATGCTCGACGATATCCAGCATCTGGGCGGTATAGAGCACCAGCATACGCCCGCCTTCGGCGAAGGCCTTCTGGGTGAGTAGCATACGGCGCACGTCCGGATGGACGATGATGGGATCGGCAGGCTTATCTGGCGCCTGGGGGCCGGAGAGCGCCCGCATCTGCAGGCGGTCACGGGCATAGGCCAGGGCGTTCTGGAAGCTCGCCTCGGCCAGACCCAGACCCTGGATGCCCACGCCCAGCCGGGCCGCGTTCATCATGGTGAACATGCAGGCCAGTCCCTTGTTGGGCGGACCCACCAGGTAGCCACGGGAACCATCGAAGTTCATCACACACGTGGCGTTGCCGTGGATGCCCATCTTGTGCTCAAGGGAGCCACAGGAGACGCCGTTGCGCTCACCGGGATTGCCTTCAGCGTCGGGCAGATACTTTGGCACCACGAACAGCGAGATGCCCTTGGAGCCCTCGGGGGCGTCCGGCAACTTCGCCAGCACCAGATGGACGATATTCTCGGCCATGTCATGATCACCGGCCGAGATGAAAATCTTGGTGCCGGTAATATCAAAGGCGCCGTCTGCGGTGGGCACGGCACGGGTCTTGATCAGCCCCAGGTCGGTACCGCAGTGAGGCTCGGTCAGACACATGGTTCCGGTCCACACACCTTCCACCAGCTTGGTCAGGTAGGTGGACTGCTGCTCTTCGGTGCCGTGATGACGGAGGGCATCGGCGGCGCCATGGGAAAGCCCCGGGTACATGCCCCAGGCCAGGTTGGTGGAACACACCATCTCGTTGAGCACCATGGCCAACGAATGAGGCAGGCCTTGACCCCCATGTTCCGGCGAGGCAGCCAGGCTGGGCCAACCACCCTCCACGTACTGCTCGTAGGCAGCCTTGAAGCCCTTGGGGGCCTTGACCTCGCCACCCTCGAGCAGACAACCCTCCTGGTCCCCCGTCTGGTTCAGCGGCAGCAATACCTCGCGGGCGAAGCGTGCGCCCTCCTCGAGGATAGCGGCTACCACATCGGGAGAGGCTTCCTCACCGCCCGGCAGGCGAGCGTAGTGAGCGGGGAATTCCAGCATCTCGTCCATTACGAAGCGCAGATCGCGCAGGGGGGCCTGATAGTCGGGCATCTTACTCTCCACAAAGGTCGCCACAAAGGGTCGCTGCCAAGGCTCACCGCTGAGGGTCGCCTGAAGTTGGGCGCGTGAAGGCGGCAGCAGCCGCTTTCAAACATGTGTTTGAAACTAGCCTGCAAAAGATCGAGAGTCAAGCGCTTGTTTGAACCTTTTGCCAAACGAAGCACGCGGAACTCTATCGGTGAGCATGTCGGGTGACGTCGGCCTTGGGCCAGGTTCAGGGCATGGCTTCCTGTAGACGCGCGCGCAGTGTTTCAAGCCTTGCCTTGAGGGAGTTGAGATCGTCGAAGGACGCGCCGCTGGCCATCACCACGCAGTCCGGGATCTCCTCGGCACGTTCGCGTAGCTCCCGCCCGGCGCCGGTCAGGAAAAGTTCGACGACTCGCTCATCGGTGGTGCTACGTACTCGCTTGAGCAAGCCGTCGGCTTGCAGGCGCTTGAAAATGGGCGTCAAAGAACCGGTATCGGTCATTAGTCGGCGACTGATGGTACCCGCAGTAAGACCATCCTCTTCCCACAGCGTCATCATGACCAGGTACTGTGGATAGGTGAGGCCCAGAGCCTGGAGCAGGGGCTTGTAGAACTTGGTCATCAGGAGGGAGGTAGAATAGAGGGCAAAGCAGAGCTGATCGTCGAGCTGTAATGTAGAACAGGTGTCATTCTGGGCCATGGCTGGCGCTCCGGATTACGGTTTGCACCACAATCTAGCGCGCCACCCAATTGATGCCAAGCCCTCACTCCTCAGCGCTTTTCAAACGGTACTACTGCATTCGAATCCCGCCGTCGAGGCGGATCACCTCACCGTTGAGCATCGGATTGCCGATGATCTGTTCGGCCAGGCGAGCGAACTCATCGGGCTTGCCGAGTCGCTTGGGGAACGGCACCGAGGCAGCCAAGGCCTTGGCGGCTTCGTCGGGGATCTCGCTCATCATCGGGGTCTGGAAGACCCCGGGAGCGATGGCCATGACGCGAATGCCATGCCGCGAGAGCTCACGGGCCGCCGGCAGGCTCATACCCACCACTCCGGCCTTGGAAGCACTGTAGGCACACTGCCCCACCTGGCCGTCGAAGGCAGCAACGGAGGCGGTATTGATGATCACCCCACGCTCTCCGTCCTCGCCCGGCGCGTTGCCAGCCATGGCGGCAGCCGCCAGCCGCATGACGTTGAAGGTGCCCACCAGGTTGATCTGCACGGTACGGGCATAGGCGTCGAGGTCCGCGGGGTTGCCCTCACGGTCGACCAGCTTGGCAACGCTGACGACGCCGGCACAATGTACCACGCCCGCCATGCCCTTCTCGCCGCCCAGCGCCACGGCAGCATCGACCGCGGCCTGCATGTCCACAGCCGATGTCACATCGCCACGACAGGCCCGGGCGCTCTCCCCCAGGCTTTCCGCATGCGCCACCACGCTGTCATTGAGATCGCACAGCACCACGCGCCCGCCGGCGGCGACGATGCGCTCCGCGGTGGCTGCCCCCAGCCCGGAGGCGGCGCCGGTAATCAGAAAGGTGTTGTCCTTCAGTTGCATCTAGCGTGTCTCCACAGTGTTCATTTGGCGGCTTCTGTCTCGGCCTTCTCAGCGGCATCGGCGCGCAGCTTGAAGCGCTGTATCTTGCCGCTGGGCGTCTTGGGCAGTGTATCGACAAATTCGATCACCCGGGGAAACGCGTGGGTGGAGAGTCGCTCACGCACCTGCTGACGGATCTCGTCGGCCAGCGCATCGCTTGCCTCGTAGCCGTCGCGCAGCACGACATAGGACTTGATGATCTCGCCTCGAATCTCGTCAGGCTGCCCCACGGCCGCGGACTCCGCCACCGCTGGATGGGTCATTACCGTGTTCTCTACATCGGTAGGCCCGACCCGGTACCCGGCGGTGGTGATGATGTCGTCATCGCGGCCGGCAAACTGGAAGGTGCCGTCTTCGTTGCGGATCACAACGTCGCCGGTCAGGTAGTAGCCCTTGGCGAAAGGGTGCTTCTCCTGCCAGGTGTAGCCGGCAAAGAAGTGAGCGGGAGAACCCTCGACATCCACCGCCAGTACGCCCGGCTCGCCTGGCGGCAACTCGTTGTACTCGGCATCCAGTATCGCCAGCCGGTAGCCGGGCATCGGCACACCCATGGCGCCGACATGCTTGGGATGCGCCAGGGCGTGGTGGTTGCAGCAGGTCATGCCGGTTTCGGTCTGGCCGTAGTGGTCCATGACCGGACAGCCCAGTGAACGCTCGACCCAGGTGACCACCTCGGTGTTGAGCGGCTCACCGGCAGAGCTGGCCACCCGAAGATCGAGTACCTCATGGGCACTATCGAACAGCCCCGAGGCTTTCATCAGCCGGTAGGCGGTGGGGGCGGCGGCAAAGTTGGTGATGCGATGGCGTTTCATGAAGGCCATGGCGCCCTCGGCACTAAAGCCAGCCTCGCAGAAATGGGTGGTGACGCCCAACAGCAGCGGCCCGGCAATGGCGTAATAGAGGCCATAGGCCCAGCCTGGGTCGGCCATGTTCCAGAAGCGGTCGTCCTCGCGCAGGTCAATGGCCAGCTCCATGTAAAGCGCGAAGGCCGGCATGCCGGAGAGAGGCACCGCCACTCCCTTGGGCTTGCCCACGGTACCGGAGGTGAACATCTGCAGGAACGGGGCCTCCGGTGACAGACGTGGCGGCTGAGTCTCGATGGGTGAATGCGCGAGGGCATCGCTCCAGTCCAGGTCATCACCATGCCCGGCGCTCGGCCCGCCCACGGCGAGTACCGGCGGGCACAGGGTGAGCCCCTCGAACTTGAATCGATTGGCATGATCGGTAATCACCAGCTTGGTGTCGGCACGCCCCAGGCGGTAATCCACGGCATCCGGACCGAAGGCCGTAAATAGCGGCTGGTAGACGGCACCGATGCGCCAGGTCGCCAGCACCGCCACCAGGAGTTGCGGCGAGCGCGGCAACATGCAGGCGATCCGGTCGCCCACCCCCAGGCCCCGCTCAGACAGCCAGCCGGCCAGCTTGGCACTTTCTGCCTCCAGCTCGGCATAGGTCATCTGGTTCACGTTACCGCTGGCATCCTCATGCACCAGGGCGAGCACATCGCCACGCCCCGTACGCAGATGCGTGCCACAGCAGGATTCAAAGGCGTTGAACTTGCCGTCCCGATGGTCGTCGAGCCGGGCAATGACCTCCTCGATGGAAAAGCGCTCGAGAAAGGTGGAATACTCGGGAAGGGAATGGGTGCTCATTTACTGCCCTCTTGTGCTCGGAACCCGATTCGGCGCGGCACTCTCACACTGGCCGGAAGTGACCGTATGACGTGCGACGTGAACCGTCTGCTCCTTTGTGCTTGTTGTTGGCAATGGCGAAACGTTTCGCTGCTTTACAGGTGACCTTGAGGACACCTGTGCTGTAGAAGACTGACTACTTCTTGATAGATTCAGTTAACGTAAGCGTCAACCTAGCAAGCGCTAGGTACAAGCTAGAAGCAAAGCGCGCGCAGGGCAACCCCCGCGACGGTTCTGTGAGCCTATACCTTGGTCGACCCTGCCGGGACGGCGTGGGTGGAAGGAGCGATCATGGCGATCAATTCATGGGCCAGGTCCTCGGGCTTGCGGGGGCCCTCGGGATCGTACCAGCGTACCGTCCAGTTCAGCGCCCCCATGACGAACCGCGAAACCAGAAAGCGATCACCATGAATCAAGCCGGCATTCAGCGCCTCATCGATGACCGCTTCCCACAGCGCCTCATAGGCGTCGCGAAGATGGCTGAGATGTGCCCGGGCCTGGCTATCCAGGCGACGCCACTCGTAGAGCGCCACTACATGGGCGTTGCGATCGGTCAAGAGGGTTTCCAGATGTGCTCGCGCCATGGCATGCAGCCGCTCCTCGGGCGAGGCGCCACACTGCTCGAGCGCATGTCGCGCCAACGAGAGGGCGTTCTGGGTCCCCTCCTCGATCACTGCGGCGAGGATCTCCTGCTTGTCGCGAAAGTGGTGGAACAGACTGCCGGACTTGATGCCCATCTCCTGGGCGAGCATACGCACCGTCGTCCGGTCGAAGCCCTCCTGCACGAACAATTGGGCGGCCAGACGTGTCAATTCCTTGCGGCGGGGGGACTCGTTAACGACATTCATCGGGTTTACACTAGCGCTTGCTTGGTTGATCTTGAGAAAAACACAGCCCCGCCGACAGGTCAATCCACCTGAAAGCCCGGCGCTCGTATCGAATCCCTATACTGACAACATTCACCACTCTCCGGGAGAACACACCATGAGCAGCCCCACCGATATCGTCTTCCTTTCCGCCGCCCGTACCCCCATGGGCGGGATGCTGGGCAGCCTTTCCAGCATGACGGCTCCCGAACTCGCCGCCACCGCCATTCGTGCCGCCATCGAACGTGCCGGTATCGAGGCATCAGCAATCGACGAAGGGATCATGGGCTGTGTGCTGCCGGGCGGCGTCAAGCAGGGCCCCGCCCGCCAGGCCATGCGCCAGGCCGGGATTCCCGATGGCATCGGCGCCACCACCATCAACAAGCTTTGTGGCTCGGGCATGAAGGCGGCCATGCTGGCTCACGACCTGATCCGCGCCGGCAGCGGCGAGATCCTGCTGGCCGGCGGCATGGAGTCCATGTCCAACGCCCCCCACGTGCTAACCAAGGCCCGGACGGGGTATCGACTCGGCCATGGCGAGCTCAAGGACCACATGTTCCTCGACGGCCTCGAGGATGCCGAGACCGGCAAGCTGATGGGGGTCTTCGCCCAGGACGTCGCCAGTTCGCGGGACTACAGCCGCGAGCGGCTGGACGACTTCGCCATCGCCTCACTCGAGCGAGCCATGGAAGCCACCAACGCCGGCCATCTGGACGCCGAGATGGCCCCGGTCACCGTCACCAGCCGCAAGGGCGAGACCGTGGTAAACCATGACGAGCAGCCGTTCCAGGCCAAGCTCGACAAGATCCGCGAGCTGCGTCCGGCCTTCGCCAAGGACGGGACCATCACCGCAGCCAACTCCAGCTCCATCTCCGACGGCGCCTCGGCGCTGATACTGGCCAGCCAGGCAGCGGCAGACAGGCATGGCGTCAAGCCGCTGGCCCGCATGCTGGGGCACAGCACCCACTCACAGCACCCCAGCGAGTTCACCATCGCTCCGGTTGGCGCCATCGACAAACTGATGAAGAAGCTGAACTGGAGCGTGGCCGACGTCGACCTGTTCGAGATCAACGAAGCCTTCGCCGTGGTCACCCTGCTGGCCATGGACGGGCTCGACATTCCCCACGACAAGGTCAACGTCTTCGGCGGTGCCTGCGCCCAGGGTCACCCCATCGGCTCCACCGGCTCTCGGATCATTGCCACCCTGATCCACGCCCTGCGCACCAAGGGCGGCAAGCGAGGCATCGCCAGTCTCTGCATCGGCGGCGGCGAGGCCACCGCGGTGGCGGTCGAACTGATCGACTGACCAACCGGCCACATCACCGCATGGGAGCCAGCGTCAGCCGACGCTGGCTCCCGTTTGTCTCGGCTGAACGGGTCTCGGCTGACAGGAGACAACAGTGGCAAAGGAATTCTGGATTGACACCCCCCACGGCCGGCTCTTCGCCAGTCGCTGGGGATACGAACGCGCCGATGAAGCTCCGCCAATCGTGCTGCTGCACGATTCTCTGGGTTGTATCGCACTATGGCGGGACTTCCCGGCACGACTGGCCAAGTCGACGGGGCGCGAGATAATCGCCTACGACCGCCTCGGCTACGGGCGCTCGGCGCCCTACCCCGGACCGCAGCCGACCAGCTTCATCGCCGACGAGGCGGGGGGCGCCTTTGCCGCCGTTCGCGAGCAGCTGGAACTCGAGCGATTCGCGCTGCTCGGCCATAGCGTGGGCGGCAGCATGGCTGCCCACGCTGCCGCCCGGCACGCCGACAGCTGTGAGGTACTGATCACGGTAGCGGCCCAGGCCTTCACCGAGCCGGGCACCTTGGCCGGCATTCGCACGGCGGAGCAAGTCTTTCTTCAGCCTAATGGCCTGTCACGGCTGGCGAAGTACCACGGTAACAAGGCTGAGTGGGTGCTGCGCAGCTGGGTCGACAACTGGCACTCGGAGGCCTTCCGCGAATGGCGGCTGGACAACGCCCTCGCTCAGGTGCGCTGCCCTACGCTGGCTATCCACGGCGAACTCGACGAGTACGGCTCACGGGAGCAACCGGCGCGCATCGCCGCCCTGACGCCGGGCCCCTCCGAGCCATACCTGCTAACCGGCTGCGGGCACGTGCCGCACCGCGAATGCCCGGAGCGACTGATCGCCGCCATCATCGACTTCCAGGGTTGAGCAGGACGGGATACTAGCCAGGCACCGCCAATCGATCGAGCCGCAACCGCTCACGGGCATCGAACAGCCGGCGACTGCCCGCCGCCACCGCCGCCAGGGTGCCGAAGCCGGTGCCCAGGGTAATGGTAAACATCACCAGAATCTGATACTTGACCGCCAGGGCCGGTGAGGTACCGGCCAGTATCTGGCCGGTCATCATCCCTGGCAGGCTGACCACCCCGGCGGCGGCCATGGCGTTGATCATGGGCATCAGGCCGCTGCGCATCGCCTCGCGACGAATGTCACCGATGGCTTCCTGCCAGGGCTGGCCCAGCATCAGCCGGTTCTCGATCACCGCCCGCTGCTGCCAGGCGGTATCGGTGAGACGGTCCAGTGCCAGGGCAACCCCGGTCATGGTGTTGCCGAGCATCATGCCCAGCAGTGGAATAGCATACTGCGGCCGGTACCAGGGGTCCGGGCCGATGATCACCGTCAGCGTCAACACGGTAACGGTGAACGACGACAGGAACATCGACAGGGTACCAATACCGAAGGCCCAGCCGCCCTTCAAGCGGCGTTTCTGCCGCGCCATCACCTCGCGCCCGGCGATCAGCAGCATGGCCACTGCCATCAGGCTCACCCAGACCAAGCGTTCGGCGGCGAACAGCGCCTCCAGCACCAGGCCGATCAGCGCCAGTTGAACGACAGTACGCAAGGCGGCGATGAGCAGGCTGCGACTCATGCCCAGCCGCATCACGGCCGTGCAGCCGGCCAGCACGACGACCATCGAGGCCGCAAGGGCCAGCTGCCACCAGGAGAGCTCGATCACGTCCATGCCGCCTCCTGCACAAGCAGCCGACTGCCCTCGATACGCAGATGGCGATCTGCCACCCGCACGATCTGCCCCCTGTCGTGGGCCACCCACAGCGTCGGCCAGCCACGCGATTCAATCCGCGACGCCAGCCAGTGTTCCACCCGGTCTCGGGTCGCGTCATCCAGGTTGGCAGTAGGCTCATCCAGCAACAGCACCCTGGGCTCTCGGCTCACGGCCCGCAGCAGCGACAGGCGCTGCTTTTCGCCTGTGGAGAGCCGGCCGACCTGCCATGACATCACCTCGCGCTCGAAGCCAAGCGCTTCGAGATCGCCATCCTCGACCCCATCGGAAAAGTGCTCGCCCACCCGGTCGCTCCACCACTGGCTTTCCGCCGGCACCAGCATCACCTGGCGCCGCCAGCGATGGGCCGGTATCGTCGACTGGGCCTGACCCGCCAGCCATACCTCACCCCCGTGGGGCTCGAGATCGGCCACGGCACGCAGCAGGCGGCTCTTGCCGGATCCACTGGCCCCGGAAAGGCAGACAATGTCACCTGGGCTTACGCTGAGGTCGACGGCTTCCAGCTCGCCTACCGTGAGCCTCTCGAGGCGTAGCGAAGTGGGCTGCACATGCACTCCTGGCCGGATGAACTGGCAATTTCCTGTTGATCATACCAGCCTTCTACCGGCTGACTGGAAGGGAGATGAATTGCCCATATATGGAATTCCATATATCCTAGACGAACAAGCATGCCTCTGGCCAAAACCCCGCCATGACCACATCAGGACTCAAGGAATGACCGCACTTCAGGATTCGCAGTCCCCCTCCACCAGCGAAGGCATGGGCCTCTTCGAGCGCTTTCTCTCGATTTGGGTGGCGCTGGCGATCGTCGCCGGGGTACTGCTCGGCCAGTTCGCCCCGGCCGTTCCCGAGACCCTGTCGCGCTTCGAGGTCGCCCAGGTGTCGATCCCGGTAGCCATCCTCATATGGGCAATGATCTTTCCGATGATGGCACAGATCGACTTCGCCGCCGTTCTGGGCGTACGCCGCCAACCGAAAGGATTGATTATCACCACGTCGGTGAACTGGCTGATCAAGCCCTTCACCATGTTTGCCATCGCCTGGTTCTTCCTGATGGTGCTGTTCCGCCCGTTCATTCCCGAGGAGCTGGCCCGACAGTACCTGGCCGGCGCCATCCTGCTGGGGGCGGCACCCTGCACCGCCATGGTCTTCGTCTGGAGCTACCTCACCCGTGGCGATGCCGCCTATACCCTGGTGCAGGTCTCGCTCAACGACCTGATCATGCTGTTCGCCTTCGCCCCCATCGTGGTACTCCTGCTCGGCATCTCCAATATCCAGGTGCCCTGGGATACCGTCGCGCTCTCGGTCTTTCTCTATATCGTGATCCCGCTGGCCGCCGGCTACCTGACCCGACGCACCCTGATCGCCCGTAAGGGCGCCGAATGGTACGACAACGTCTTCATGAAGCGGGTGGGGCCAATCACACCGATCGGCCTGATCATCACGCTGGTGCTGCTGTTCGCCTTTCAGGGCGACGTGATCATCGCCAATCCGCTGCATATCGTGCTGATTGCCATCCCGCTGATCATCCAGACCGTGCTGATCTTCTTCATCGCCTATGGCTGGGCCAAGGCGTGGAGGGTACCCCACAACGTGGCCGCCCCCGGCGCCATGATCGGCGCCAGCAACTTCTTCGAGCTAGCGGTGGCTGCGGCCATCGCGCTGTTCGGCCTGCAGTCCGGCGCGGCGCTGGCCACGGTGGTGGGGGTGCTGGTGGAAGTGCCCCTGATGCTGGCGCTGGTACGCATCGCCAACAAGACACGTCACCACTTCCCTGCCGCCAGCGAGGCCAGGGGCTGAGCCGTGGCCATCGAGATAAGCGACAATGCCCGCGCATGGATTGAGCGCAACGGGGGCGTGCTGACCGTTCGCCTCTCTTCCCGCCATGGCTGCTGTGGCGGCGGCGCAGACATTGCCGTGGCCGAAGCACGCACGCCCAGTGACTTAACGCACTACCGAGAACTGGACCTCGATGGCCTAAAGCTATTCATCGAACCAGCCCTGATCGACCAGGGTCTCATCGTCGAGGTTGAAGGATTGCTGGGGCTTAAGCACCTCTTCGTAGACGGCTCGCCCATCGCACGCCGGCGGGACTAGACGAACCGCCTACTTGTTTTGTCATCCCGGCAGGCCAAGCCAATACAGCCATGCGATGAAGCAATACGATGCGGGCTTACCTGACCGCCCCATCCTTCGCTCCGAAGGCTTCGCTCAAGGAACCCTGATAGCGCCACCCTTCGGGGAGCCTGAGTTCGTGAGACTGGCTGCCAGCCAGCCGGCAGATCGCCACGCTGGGAGGCGTGCCGCCGATACCGATATTCGCCGTCTCGAAGGTGAGCCAGTCGCAGGGGGTGATCAGTCCGCGCTTCTGGTCGGCAAAGGCGATATCCTCGAAACTCCCCTCCCAGTCGAAGAGCAGCCCTAGCCCGACCAATCGATCCACCAGGTGCCGGACCTCGGTCGGATCCACCAGGCTGATGCTGACCAGCTCATCGTCGGAGCAGACAGCCGTTTCGGGCAGGCAAGTCCGCAGTGCGTCCCAACCATCAGTTATCCGTTCCTCAACCGCCGCCGCTCGCAGGATTACTGCCGTGGCTTCCACCAGTACCGCCATTTGCCTCTCCCGTAATACTTCAAAGAAACTTGATCCAGGACAACTCTACCCTTCTGCCGGCTAACACTTTGGGCTAATTGGCGTGGCGAAACATACTAGCCTCTGCCAAGCTGCCGCCTATACATATGCTGATACGCATATAACTATAACAAGACATTCGGCAGACCACTATGCCACAGACTCCCAGCCCCTCGTACATTACGCCCAAACCACTTCGGCCCTCGCTTCCTGGTATCGGCTGGCTGAAATTCCGCTGTCTACAGGCGCCGCCACATCCACTGGCCTGTGCGAGTTGCATCGACGCCTGCCCTTCGGAAGCCCTAGCCTTTCATGAGAATGGTGACGGTGTTTCTCTCTTGGCGAGCGACGCCTGTCACGGCTGCGCCCACTGCGTTCCGGCCTGTCCCACCGAGGCCCTGGTCAGCGCCGAAATCGACGCCCTGGTGGCGGTCCAGGCAGAGGGCGAGCCGCTACGACTGGGCTGCCACCGCGCTAGCAACGAGACTGGCTTGAGGCAACTCCATTGTCTGCGCTCCCTTGGACCGGATCAGATCGCATGGCTCAGGGTGCGGGCAATGCCCGCTCAGCTGGAGCTGCACCTGCCAGATGCCTGCAAAGGCTGCCTGGCGGCGCCGCTGCCTGGACACGACAAGTGGTTCGAGCAAGCCGACCTTTTGTGCCGGGTCTTTACGTCGTCAGCTTCAGCCGACTACCAAAGCCCCTCTCATCCCGTGAGCCGTCGTGCCCTGCTGGTGGGTCGTGCAACCCCGCAGCTTCCGATGATCGACGCAGATGACAGCGCCCCGAAGGCGCGCCGTCTTCAGCGCTACATGGCCGTCGGCCCACAGCTGGATGACCTTGCTAGTCCGCCACTGCCTGGCCTGACCCTGGATCAAGATGCCTGCCAGGGCCACGGCGTCTGCGCCCGTGTCTGCCCTACCACGGCCCTGCAAGAGACACCCAGCGGCGAGCTGATATTCAACGCCATGGATTGCCTCGATTGCGGCCACTGCCTGACAGCCTGCCCGGAGGATGCACTTCAAGTTGTCGAGGCTTGGCAACCGGTGCCGGTGACGCTGCGACAGATCGAACAAGCCAACTGCTTCGAATGCGGGCGTCCTTTCACGCGAAAAAACCATGCATCCGCCAAGACCTGTCCTGCCTGCCGTCGAGAGAAAGCGCTGATGCAAGAGAGCTTCCAAGACCTCTTTGGTTAACCCTCCACCGAGGGCCGATGCCATCCATTGATAGCGATAACAGCGACAAGTGAACGACAAGACGTGACCCCGAGGGAGACACCATGAAACTGTTTCAAACCTTGCTGGACCGGCGCCGCTTCCTGCAATCGTCGGCTGTGGTTGGCGCCACGGCCAGCGCCGTAGGCGTAACCGGGCTGACCGGGCTTGCCCAGGCGCCACAGGCTCGTGCCCAGACACCACGTGGCGAGACGGTCGTCACCAAGAGTATCTGTGCCCAGTGCCCGGCACGCTGTGGCATCGACGTCTACACCACCGACGGGCGCGTGCATGCCATCTACGGCGACACCGGCAACCCCATCGCCAACGGCAAGCTCTGCCCCAAGGGGCACCTGGGCAGCTACTTTCTCTATGACCCGGACCGTTTCAAGGGGCCCATGAAGCGCACCAATCCCGAGAAGGGGCGCGACGAGGATCCCGGCTTCGTACCGATCTCCTGGGACGAGGCCCTGGACATGGTCGCCGAACGGCTCAACGGGCTGCGCGAACGGGGGGAGTCCCATCGCTTCGCCCACTTCTACGGTCGCGGCTGGGGGGCATCCGATGCCGGCCTGTACGGCGACTTTGGCAAGCTCTACGGCACGCCCAATTCCGCTATCGGCCATGCCTCGATGTGTGCCGAGGGCTCCAAGCGCGCCAAGCGCGCCACTGATGGCAACGACTCCTACAACTCCTACGACTACCGCAACACCAACTACCTGCTGATCATGGGGGCGAGTTTTCTCGAAGCCTTCCGCCCCTACAACAACGTGATGCAGATGTGGGGCCATATGCGCAGCAAGAGCCCCAAGACCCGCGTCACCTGCGTCGATGTGCGCATGAACCCCACCATGGCGGCTGCAGACCGGGCGCTCTACATCAAGCCAGGGACCGACGGCGCCTTCGCCCTGGCGGTGGCCCATGTGATTTTGACCGAAGCCTTGTGGGACAAGGAGTTCGTCGGCGACTTCTATCAGGCCTCACGCCGCTTCGTCAGCGGCGAGTCGATTCCCGAGGATTCCTTCGAGGAGAACTGGGTTCACGGCCTGACCGAATGGTGGAATCAGGAGCTGAAGGACCGCACCCCGGAGTGGGCCGAGGCGATCACCAGCATCCCCGCCCGGCATATCCGCCAGACCGCCATCGAATTCGGTTCAACCCGCCCCGCCGTGGCGCTGTTCGAGCGCGGCCCCACCGGCCACACCAACGGCACCTACAACGGCATGGCCATTCACGCACTCAACGCCCTGGTGGGCTCGCTGTTCGCCAAGGGCGGGCTCGGCTACCAGATGGGCGTGCCTTACGGTGATCTACCGGTCAGCGCCGATGACTACCTCGACGACTATGCCCGCGACGGTGCCTGGAAGGATCAGCCGCGCATCGACATGGCAGGCACCGAGCGCTGGCCGATGACCAGCCACATGATGCAGGAGACAGGCCCCAACCACCTGGCGGGCGACCCCTACAAGCTCGACACCGCCATGTTCTTCTACACCAACCCGATCTGGACTGCTCCGGATCCCAAGGTATGGGAAGAAGCCTTCAAGGATGTGTTCATCATCGACACCTCGCCGTTCCCCGGCGAGACCGCCATGTACGCAGATCTGATCCTGCCGGACTCGACCTATCTGGAGCGGCTGCAGGACTCGCCTACCTACCCCTTCGAGGGCTGGCCGATGACCGCCCTGCGTGTGCCGGCGGTCGAGCCGATCTACGACACTCGCCATTTCGGCGACATCCTGATCGGGATCGGCAAGCGCCTCAACGGCCCGGCAGGCGAGTACTACCGGGCACTGGACAGCGTCGAGAATGTGCTGCATCACCGCGCCGCCGGCTTCGCCGACAACCCCGGCGACGACGGCGTGAACGACTTCGAGAGCTGGAAGGAGAAAGGCGTCTGGTACAAGAAGCCCTATCACTGGCGGCTGGATCGCGGACGCTTCTATGAGTGGGGCGGTCTCGACTACGACCTGCAAATGAGCCCTGAGGAGGTCAAGGCCAAGCTGTTCAAGACCCCTTCCGGCAAGTGCGAGTTCAAGTCCGGCTTCCTGGAAGAGCATGCCGCCTATATCGAAACGGAAATGGGCATTCCCCGCGAGCGCGTGGGCCTGATCCAGTGGGTCGAGCCGCAACACAGCGGCGGCGACGGCGATCTCTACTTCGTGACGCCCAAGACCCCGCTGCACGCCGAGGGTCGCGGCGCCAACGTTCCCCACAACATCGCCATCCACCAGCCCATCGTCGGCGGCCGCGACACCGTCTACCTGGAGGTGCATCCGCGCACTGCCCAGGAGCGTGGTATCCGCAACGGCGACCGGGTCAGGATCACCTCCGATCTCGGCAGCATCGAGGCCGAGTGCCGCTTCGTGGCAGGCCACCGCCCCGACACCCTGGTACTGCCCTTCGAGTTCGGCCACTGGGCTCAGGGACGCTGGGCCAAGGGCCGCGGTCCGGGGCACTCCGGCGAGATCACGGCCAATGTGTCCGACCCGATTTCCGGCCTGGCCAGCTACTACACCGGCAAGGTCAGGCTCGAGCGCGCCTGATCTACGGACAAAGAATTCTTGAGGAGTCATCACCATGGCAAAGTGGGGAATGGTCATCGACCTGGACAAATGCACGGGCTGCCAGGCCTGTACCACGGCCTGCTCGATGGAAAACAACACCCTGCCGGGGGAGAGCTGGCAGGACGTGCTTTTCTACCATGAGGGCGAGTATCCCAGCGCACAGATGAAGTGGCTGCCGCGGCCCTGCATGCAGTGTGAGAATCCTTCATGCGTGCATGTCTGTCCGACCCGGGCCACCTACAAGGACCCGGATGCCGGTGGCATTGTCTTCGTCGACTGGAACAAGTGCATCGGCTGCAAGTACTGCATGATCGCCTGCCCCTATGGGGTGCGCTTCTATGCCGACGAGAAGCCACTTATCGAACCCGACATCCGCGAGGCCTACCCGAGCGACAACGGCCAGCTGTGGAGCCCGCCCTACCAGAACCCGGAAGAGGACTGGCAGCGAGGCATCGGCATTCAGCCCCCCGGCGTGGTGTCGAAATGCACCTTCTGCTACCACAAGGTCAAGCATGCGCCCGAGGGCGTGGTCGACCTTGATGAGGACAACCCCGAGGTCAAGGAGTACGTGCCGGCCTGCGTGCGCACCTGCGCTCCCAAGGCGCGCTACTTCGGAGACCTGGACAACCCCGAAAGCCAGGTCAATCTGCTGATCGGCGACAGGCATGGCGTACGCCTGAAGGATCACACCGGCAACAGACCGCAGGTCTACTATCTTGGCGCCGGCGCCAGCGTGCCCGCCTTTACTCCTGCCGACAGGGAGCATGACGCATGAATATCTCCATGAAAGACATGCAAACCAGGACTCAAGCAAACGTCCTGCAGGGGCCTCTGGGCTGGGGGCTGCTGGTGGCAGCGGGAATCGTGCTGCTGGCCAGCCTGGCCTTTGCTCTCGTCCAACTCGTGACCAGCGGCCATACCTCGTTCAATACCAGCTCGACTCTTCCCTGGGGTCAACCCATTGCCACTTACCTCTACTTCGCCCTGGCATCATCGGGACTGGGCCTGATCGCTTCGTTGCCGCTGGTGTTCGGCTTCAAGCAGTACTACCCGGTGGCCAAGCGCTGCATCTTCCTGGCCTTTATCGTGCTGATCTCGGGGATGGCAGTACTGGCTCTCGAGCTTGGCAACGTGTTCCGCATGCTGTGGGCCATCCCGCTGAACCTGCAGGTGCAGTCGGCAATGTTCTGGATGGGCGTGTTTTACGCCCTGGACCTGCTGTTCCTGCTGTGGAAGTTCAGCAAGCTGCAGGGCGGCGAATGGGACAGCAAGACCGCCAAGCAGGTGGGTATCGCCTCCTTCATCGGCGTGCTGCTGGCAAGCGGCAACCTGGCACTGATCTTCGGCATGATGAGCATGCGACCGTTCTGGTTCGATGCCCTGCTGCCGATCTATTTCTACTTCACCGGCGTAACCAGCGGCGTGGCCGCACTGGTCTTCTTTACCTACCTGGCCCACGGGTTTCGGCGCGAGCGCATGCCGCCCGCACTACAGGCACTGCTCACAGGGGCATTGCCCAAGCTGTTCGCCGCACTGATCGGCGGAACCCTGCTGTTTATCGCCGTGCGCGCCATCACCGGGCTCTACAGTAACAACCCGGAGATCAACCTGGTGTGGACCGGCTATCTGTTCGCCTCGCCGCTCTACAACGCCTCCCTGCTGCTGGGCCTGTTGCTGCCCTTCGTGGTGATGCTGAGTGCCTCGCTGCGCAACCGCGCAGGCGTACAGGTGCTGGTCGCCTGCCTGGTGTTCCTGGGGCTTTTCGCCGAGCGTTTCTACTTCGTGGTGGGCGGCCAGGTGGTTCCACTCTTCCGCGGCACCTGGCAGCCCGGCCTGATCAGCTACACGCCCTCCGCCACAGAGTGGTCGCTGACCTTTGTCGGCATATCGCTGTGCTTCGTGCTAAACCTGCTGGGTGAGAAATTCCTCAACCTGGGGGATATGCCTCGGCATATGGCCGAGGCTCCGGCCGGCGCCCAGGCGAATACCGCCTGAACCACACTACCAGTCGCATTCTGAAGGAGAAGGTGCAGCCTGCCCGCCGGCAGGCCGCTCCGTCAGCAAGATGACACAATATCCTCGTTTCCCAGATCTGCTGCCGGCTGCTGAATTCAGCCTCTGCCTGTCGCGAGCCTTCCTCGCCCCGACCACGGGGGTGACACTGGCGGAGCTTCGCGGGCCACTGCTCGACGACCTTCGCAACCTGGCCGAGACGCTACCCACGCTCAATACCGAGCGCCTCGAGGCGCTCTCACAGGCACTGGCGGCACTGACCGATACCCAGCAGGTAATGCTGGGCTACAGCCGTCTGTTTCTTACGCCACCGGCGCCTGCGCCGCTCAATCTGGGCGCGTATCTCGACGGTGGCCTGATGTCCCGAAGCGTGCCCTCCATGGAAGCCCTCTATCATCGCCATGGCCTGGAGCGCGACCCGGCGTTCCGAGACCTTCCCGACCACCTTTCGCTCCACCTGCAGTGGCTCGCCTGGGTCTACAGCGAGGCGATGGAGGCACGAGAGGCCGCGACTGACGCCTCCCCCGCGATGACGGACGCCGCGACCATGCTGCACGATTTCACCCTGCCCGCCATGGCCGGGGTTCGCCGCAAGGTGACACAAGCGGCAAAGTACGAGACCACCCTGCCCTGGCGACTGCTGGTCGAATTGACCCATGACCAGTTGACCGAAGACTTCGCGCGCCTAAAAGCTGCACTGCCCTCCTTGGCACTTCAGCAGTCCCGCGCCCCCGGGCAGGTAAAGGTCACGACCGGAGTGGAGTCCTTTGAGGCAAGCGAGGCCCCGCGGGAAACGCTGACCTGCCGCTCCTGTGGCGAGTTTTTCAAGAGCGATCCGGTAATGGCAGAGATGCGCCAACGCCTTACCGCAGCCTGCGTCAGCACCGACCATCTGGCGATCTGCCCCCGCTGCCAGGGCCGCGATGCCGCCTCGCATTCACTGAAGCCGCCCGGCGCAAGCCTGAAGGCGTGGCAGTAAGCAACCGAGAGGAATCTCACATGACACGAATCGCCCCCCTGTGCGAGGTCACTACCGAGTACGTGGTAACCGACGAGGATGGCGAGCGCCTGGCGGCCTCGACACCGGAAATGCCGCTACGCTACATACATGGTACGGGCCAGATGTTGCCGGCTCTCGAGGACGCACTGGAAGGCTGCCAGGCCGGTGACACACTCGGCGTGACGCTGACGCCAGCTCAGGCCTATGGCCCTCACCGCCCCGAACTGGTCTTTGAAGCGGTACGCGAGAACCTGCCACAGGACAGGGATATACGCGTCGGCATGACGCTGACACCGGGCGGGCAGCGGGGGAAATTCTCGCTGAAGGTGGTGGGCTTGACCGAACGCGGCGCCATGCTGGACGGCAACCACCCGCTAGCGGGCAGGATGGCGACTTGGGAGCTTCGGGTCCTGGAGGTCCGGCCTGGCAAGCGGCCAGTGCAGGGGAAGCTGGAATACCAGCCGATCCACTGGGTGGAAGTAGAGTAGCACCAGCGAGTGAATCCGATCAGCACATCGCCAAGCGACGATCGGGCCGGTTCCCCATGGCGGCCAGGCGCGCCTGCAGGTCAACAAGTCGCTGATTCTGGCCCTTCTCGGCCGCCAGCAGCACTTCACTGACCCAGCTGGGGACCGTGTCGGAGAGGCTGTAGTAGACCCACTGACCGTCACGCCTGTCACTCAATAGCCCGCAGGTACGCAACTGAGCCAGGTGCCGTGAGATCTTGGGCTGGGATTCCTCCAGGGCGTGGGTCATTTCGCAGACGCAGAGCTCCTCTTCACGGCGGATCAGCAGCGTCAGCGTCAGGCGGGTCTCGTCGCCCAGGCATTTAAACAGTTTGTTGGGTTCCAGAGAGATCAAGGTACTTCCCAGGTTTCTGAGTTATTACTCAGTTTACCGCAACCTGACCATGGCGTCAGTTCAACCGGGCACTTGCTGTGTATGCCGTTCTGCCCCCGGGCGATCAAAGCAGCAGCCCAAGAGCGGCCAGGGTGCAGAGCGACAGCGATGCTCCCTGAAGCAGGCGGCGATCAAGGCGGTGGGCGATTCGGTCCGCCAGGGCATTGCCGGCGAGTACCGCCGGCAGAAATGTCAACGCCAAACACAGATGCCACAGCTGCACTTGACCCGCGAGCGCCAGCGTTGCCAAGGTCAGCAGTGACGTGATGATAAAGAACGCCGCCAGGTTGCCGCGCAGACGATCCGGTGAGAGCCCATGCAGCAGAAGCACAATGGGGGGACCACCTATGGCAGCCACGGTGCCGAAGATGCCTGATAGCACACCGGCGCCAAAAAGGGTTGCTCCATTGACCGGCAAGCGCAAGCGGAAAAGGGTCACCGCCACGGCGAAAAGCACGCTGGCGGCAATCAGCTTCTCGAGCACGACCATGGGGGCAGTGAGCAGCAGCCATAGCCCGAGGCCATTGCCGGGCAGCCGCCCCACCAAGGCCATGCCAATCTCGCCGACCCGGACCTCATGCCAGTACTGTCGAACCATCATGAGCGAGACCATGAATCCGAACAGCACCAGGATGACCGGTACCAGGCGTGGCTCCAGCATCAATAGCAGCGGCGCCCCTATCACTGCCAGACCGAAACCGGTGGCACGTTGAACGAAGGCCCCCAACATCAGCACCAGCGCACTGCCCAGCCAGACCATGGGGTCCAGATCCAGCCACGACGCCAGCGCCTCAGGCATGGGCCGGCTTGCCTGCAAGGCGACGCAACCCCAGGTTGCCGATCAGCGATGCCAGCAGCATGGTCAATACCATGGGCCACAGGCTCTCGATCTCGAAGATACCGACCATGACGCCGGCAAGTGCGGCAGAACCGAACTTGATCCCGCCCATCATGGCGGTTGCCGTGGCGCTCATATGGCCAAAGTGATCGAGTAGTGCGGACATGGCGTTGGGAGTGATCAGGCCGATCATGCCGGCATAGACCATGACCAGCAGGACGACAACAGGAAGCGTTGCAAGGCCCAGTGCCGCCGCCAGCGCCAGCGCCATGGCAGCGACCAGTTGAATACTGAGCCCGAAATGCAGGTTCTGTTGCGGTGAGTGACGAACCAGCAAATGAATGTTCACCCGATTGGAGAGCGCGATCACCAGCACATTCGCCCCGAACACCACCGGGTACATGGCCGGCGACAGGCCGAAATATTCCAGGTAGATATAGGGCGATGCCGTGATGAAGGCGAACAAGCCGCCGAATGAAGCAGCCACGGCACAGATGTAGCCCATGGCCTCGCGGTGGCGCAGGACACTCGCATAGTTGGCCAGCACCTGGCGAAACGACGCGACGGGCTGGCCAGGATCCCGGGTCTCGGGTAGCCGGGTACTCATCAGCCACAGCAGGAAAGCCGCATAGACCGCCAGGAAGACGAAGATCAGCCACCAGTCGGCGAGATAGAGCAACCCACTCCCCACCACCGGCGCCACCAGCGGCGCCACCATCATGATCATGACCATGGTGGACATCACGCTCGCCGCCTCGCGACCACTGAAGCAGTCGCGAACGATCGCGGCCGAATTGACCACGCAGGCACCGCCTCCCAGCGCCTGGACGAAACGCCAGGCAAGCAGCTCAGGCAGCGTGCTGATGGTGGTAATCGCCAGGCTGGCCAGCAGGAATAGTACTAGCCCGCCCAGCAGGACAGGCTTGCGCCCCACCCTGTCGGAAAGCGGCCCAAAGAGCAGTTGACCGATGGCAAAGCCGGCGAGGAAAACGCTGATCGACAGCTCTGTATGATGAATGCTGGCCCCGATACTGTCGGCGAGCGCCGACATCGCGGGCAGATAGGCGTCGATGGCGAACGGTGCCAGTGCCGTATTGGCTGCCACCAGCAGTGCCACGCGTCGAGGATTGAGATTCAAGACAGCTCCCTGTCGGTTGATGTCCGGCATTTTGCTAGGCTGCTAATGATAGACCAAGTCAGCTCGACTGTCGTGCATCCCCTGTTACCACTGCAGGTCGCTTGCTAAAGTGAGCGGATACTCAACCCCAGGAGCTTGAAAAAATGGCAGAGGACCTGCTTTCACAACTCAAACAGATGAGTACCGTGGTTGCCGATACCGGCGATATCGACACGATCAGACGCTTCACCCCTCAGGATGCCACGACCAATCCGTCACTCATTCTTCAGGCGGCACAGCAGGAAAACCGGCGCGCTCGCCTGGCGGAGATTGCCTGCCACAGCACCGATATCGACGACGCCCTGGACGCCGTGGCGGTAGAAATCGGCAGTGAGATCAGTGCGCTGGTGCCCGGCTATGTCTCGACCGAAGTCAGCGCCAGGCTCTCCTTCGATACCGACGCGACATTGGCGCGTGCGCGCTCCCTGATCGAGCGCTATGACCGCCACGGCATTCCTCCCGAACGCATACTGATCAAGGTCGCAGCCACCTGGGAAGGCATTCGCGCTGCCCGTCAGCTGGAACGGGAAGGTATCCGCACCAACCTGACCCTGCTCTTCAGCTTCACCCAGGCACTTGCCTGTGCCGATGCCGGCGTCACGCTGGTCTCACCTTTCGTCGGACGCATCCTGGACTGGCACAAGGCCGAATGGCCGGATGGCGACTTCAGCGGGGACAACGACCCCGGTGTCAAATCGGTCAGGCGAATCTACGAGCACTACAAGGGGCACGGGTACCGTACCATCGTCATGGGGGCGAGTTTTCGCAACATGGGCGAGATCCAGGCGCTGGCGGGCTGCGACCGGCTGACCATCTCTCCTGCCCTGCTTGGCGAACTGGCGGAGACCCAGGGTCACCTCGAGCGCCGCCTGGTGCCGATCGATGCCGAAACCTCGGCCCCGGAACCCCAGGATGAAGCTGAGTTTCGCTGGTCTCTCAATGAGGATGCCATGGCAACCGAGAAGCTGGCAGAGGGGATCCGTAAGTTCACCGACGACCAGCGTAAGCTGGAAGCGCTGCTGGCAGAATTGCGAAAACAGAACTGAAAAGAAGGTTGTCAGGAGAGGAGCGAGAGCCTGAACGCACGCCGCCAGGGCATGGGCGCCTTGGCGGGAGGAATGCCTAGGCTCGGCTGATGGTAACAGAAGCTGCGTTCAAGGCTGTTTTGAAGCGTCTTCCTGAGCTTCCAGCATCTCGACGAGCGGCTGAAATTCCTCTCGATTATGCTCGTTCATACGCATGAGGATACGGTGCGCCTCGATGATGCGCTGCCGGGTTTCCTCCAGATCGGCCGGTACTTCGGGGAGTTCGCACAGGGCGCAGGACTCGGTGATGGGCGTCTCCATCATGGTGAAGAACTGCGAAAAGCCCATGACCTCAAGCATGCGTTGCACATCGGGGTTGTGAACCACGATGGTGGGTTTGTACAGAATGCGGTCCTTGACCGCCATGGCCACCTTGGCCAGGAACCCCAGGGCGGTGGAATCCACATTGGTTGCCTCACGCAGATCGATAATCAGCGTCTCAAGGCCAGGCGTCTCCGCCAGCTGCTGAGCCTGGGTGTCCAGCGTGGCGCACAGCGTGAGCCGCACGTCACCGCACAGCTTGAGTACGAAGACACCGGAATCGAACGCTGCCTTTACGCGGCCCTCATTAATGATCATCGCCAAATCCGCTCAACATCATGATCGTCAGGTCATCGGGCAGCTCTTCGCCACTGAGATCCTCCTCGGTATCGATATCACCGGAAGCGTGCAGGGCCAAACTGTCTCGAAGTCGTTCCAACGTAGTACAAGTTACGATACGTTGCTCCAGCTCCCTGAGCCTCATGTCGAGCGTCTCGCCCGGCAGGCATTCCAGAATCCCATCTGAGCACAACCATAACGTGAAGTCAGCCGGTAACCTATAGCTCAAACGTGGATAATCCACATTAGGAAACAAACCAACCGGCATGCCCTCGCCGGGCAACTCGACGGCAATGCCTTCAGCTACCAGCAGCGGCTTTGGGAGCTGCGCCCCCAGCGAGTAGTAGAGGCAATGGTCGACATGGTCGATCACGCCAACGAACAGGGTCGCATGCTTGCCGATTCCGGTATCCAGCAGCTCCCGGTTGAGCGCCGCCAGCCAGTCTGAAGGCAGGCGGTCCGGCTGCTTGCCGTCCCACTCATTCAACCAGCGATTACACAGGTACTTTAGCAGAACGGTGACGAATGCAGAGGAGGCACCATGTCCCGAGACATCGGCGAAATAGAACAGCGTGAAACGATTATCAAAGCGCTGGAAGTCGAGGAAATCGCCCGACAGGTAGAGCGACGGCATCAGCCAGTAGTCGCAGGTGATGCCCCCCAGCGTCTGGGGATGGGGAGGCAGTAGCTTGCGCTGGATCTGGCCCCCGGCCTGCTGGTCCAGGCGCAACAGGGCCAGATGAGTCTCAAGGCTCTCATTGAGCTCTTCCAGATGCTGGTTCAACTGGGCCAGGCGCTCGCGATCGAGATTCCTCTCATCCTCGAGCCGACGCAACTCGATGGCCTTGCGGATCATCCGCCGCAGCAGCTGCCCATGTCGCATGGGCTCGACGACATAGTCCACCAGTCCAACGTCCACTGCCGTCAGCAGATCAGCATCGAGACGAGAATCGCTGACCACCACCGTGGGCAGACGCTCGGTGAGGCTTGCCCAGGCAAGGCTCGGCACTGCTCGCGCATGAGCGACGACCAGCGACGTCTCGGCAGGAAGGTCCTCAAGCCGCTGAGCGGCAAGCACCGCCAAGCCATCGCGAGCAATGGTGTCGGCCAGGGCATCACGATATTCCCCGGGCTCATCGAGTACGCCAATCAACGGCTTGGGTGCATCCATGGATCAGGCCTCAATCGGCGAAATCAGAGTCGTCGAAGTCCGCATCGTCAAAATCGAAGTCGAAGTCATCGCTGGCAAAGGGGTCGTCGCCCAGCTCCCCGTCGCTGACTTCGAAACGCCGTCGCTGCAGGTAGGCATCGCGAATAAAGACGTAGCGGTCACCACGTATCAACTCTTCCTGATCGAGAAGGCCTGCACGCATGTCCACTACCCGCAACGCGGTCAGTCCGTAGCGCACCTTGTCATCTTCTACATAAGTGAGAGGATAAGTATAGGTGTCAAGCGGCAGCCCGGCAGTGTCACGCACGGTACTCGGCCCCAGGAGAGGCAGTACCAGGTAGGGACCTTCGCCGACACCCCAGACTCCCAGCGTCTGGCCGAAATCCTCATCGCGTCCGGTGATGTCCATATGAGTCGCAAAGTCCCAGAGGCCGCCGATACCGACGGTGGTATTGATCAGGAAGCGCGAGGTGGCGATGCCGGCATTGCCGGGCTTGCCCTGGAGCAGGCTGTTCAGCGCCGTACGGATCTCACCGAGGTTGGAAAAGAAATTGCCCACCCCTGTCTGTACCGGCTGGGGTGTGACGGTACGGTAACCACGTGAAACCGGTTTGAGAACCGCACGATCCAGCGCGTCGTTGAAGGCGAACACCTGGCGATTGAAGCCCTCCCAGGGGTCATCCGGATGGCGATCCTCGACCGGTATGTTGCTGGCACAGCCGGCCAGCATGACCATTGTCATCAAGGCGACCAGGAGCCCTGTGACGGAGCCGGTCCGTTTATTGCCCATCGCGAGAGACTCCTTTCATGGATAACCGGGGTGTCAGCATCATTGGCGACGCACCACCACGCAGCCGGCACTGTACCCGGCTCCAAAGGAGCAGACTACCCCCAGTGCCCCCGGCGCCAGGTCGGCATGATGCAGATGGAAGGCGATGATGGAGCCTGCCGAACTGGTATTGGCATAGCGATCAAGGATGATAGGCGCCTGGCTGGCATCGGGATCGTGCCCCAGCACACGGCGCGCAATCAGGTCGTTCATGTGGCGGTTGGCCTGATGCAGCCACAGCCGTGAAAGATCGCTGCCGGAGAGCTCGAGGCTGGCCAGGTGGTCGCCGATCAGGGCCGCCACCATGGGACAAACCTCCTTGAATACGCGGCGTCCCTCCTGCACGAACAGCTTGTCGACCGCACGCGGATCCGCGTCGGTGACCCGATTGAGAAAACCGGCATTGTTGCGGATGGCATTCGAGAAGCGTGTCACCAGGCGTGTGCCGAGGATCTCGAAGCGTACCTCTGCGGTTGCCAGCTCCGCGTCCTCGAGCACCACGGCGGTACAGGCATCGCCGAAGATGAAATGGCTGTCCCGGTCACGGAAGTTGAGATGCGCCGAACAGATTTCGGGGCTGACCACCAGCGCCCGCTTCACGTTTCCGGAGCGAATCGCATTGCTGGCCATGTCGATGGCGAAGGTGGCCGACGAGCAGGCCACGTTCATGTCGAAGGCGCAGCCGGTGGCGCCCAGTGCCGCCTGCAGCTCCACCGCCACCGCCGGGTAGGGGCGCTCCAGGTTGGAGCAGGCGACGATGACCAGCCCGATGTCGCTGGCTTCAACACCGGCGGCTGCAAGGGCCTGGCGAGCAGCCGTCAGACCCATTTCGCACTGGATCGACGGCTCGTCGTTGCCCCGTTGCGGCAGGTGCGGACGCATGCGCTCGATATCGAGAATGCCCTCGGCATCCATCACGTAGCGGCTATGTATACCGGAGGCCTTGACGATGAACTCGCTACTGGAGTGCGCCAATGGCACTTGATCGCCAGCCTCGATGGCAGCTGCATTGCGGCCGTTTTCCGCATCGACCCAGCGATTGAAAGACGCCACCAGGGCGTCATTGTCGATGGCGTGCTCCGGCGTGAATAGACCCGTGCCGGTGATCACGACGTCTGTCATGGTGTTCTCCCTCATGCGACCACCTGGCCGCCTGTTCTGTGACGGACACCGGCCTCGCCGATGCCCCATTGTCCTGGGCCTCGCCCTGCTGGCCCCACCCTGCCGCTATCATCAGCCGCCGGTCGGCCTTGTACCTGTCAATTCGTACCTGTCAATTAGTACCTGTCAATTCGGCCCAGCGTCGCTCCAGCCGCTTGGTGGAGACCGGCATCCGGGTGCCGAGTTGCTGTGCGAACAGGGAGACACGCAGCTCCTCGATCCACCAGCCGAACTCGACCAGCTCCGGGGCTTCGTGTCCACCACGCCGCTGGCTCTCACGCCGGGCCGCCAGACGCGCCTCGAAGTCCTGCACCATCTGCATGTGCATCTGGTCGCGCATGCGCTCCCGTGGCGCCTTCTCCAGGCGAAGCAGGGCGGCTTCCATGTAGCGTGGATACTCAAAGAGCCAGTCACCCGCCTCACCCACGAAGCCTGGATGGACAAGACGCTGCATCTGGGCCTTGATATCACTGTAAACCAGCGCCAACGCCAGGCTGAGATTGCCCTTCAACGCCTTGGTCACTGCCAGGTGCCCTTCGAGTCCGGCCTGCAGGGTAGCGACCAGGGTTTCGGCATGCGGCACAAGCTCTGCGGCGGAGCGGCTGATTCGAGACGCCAGTTCCTCCCGCGAGCGAGGCAGGGGCGACATGGCCAGCACCTGGGTGAATACGGCTTCCACCACGTCCTCGTTGAGCTGCCGCTTGCTGCCGACCTTGGCAAACAGCAGCGCACAGGTGTTGAGTCCGGACAGCCGCTCGATGGCCCTGACCTGCTCAGGCAGTCTCGCCATGGCAAGCCGCGCCACCCCGGTGCGATGCGCCCACTCGGCCTTGTCCGGATGGTCGAAGAGTTCGACGCGAAAGGCATCGCCATCGGGCACCAGCGCAGGATAGGCCTCGACCCGGATACCGGCCTGCGTGGTCACACGCGAGGGCGGCAGCGCCTCCATGGGCAGGTCCGTGACCGCCTCGGCGGCACTGGCTTCCGCGGCAAGGGCCCTGGCGCCTTCCCCGGCGGCCGCCTCGAAACGACGCTCAAGAGCCCTGGCATCGCGACCCTCGCCCAGCGCCTTCCCCTCGTGATCGACCACCTTCAGGTTCATGATCAGATGAGGCTCGAGCTGCTCCGTACGCCAGTCATCCGGGTGGACCCGCGCACCGGTCTTGCGGCGCAGGAACTCGCCCAGGGCCTCGGTCAAGGGAATGTCGTCGGGCACCAGTGCCTCGAGGGCCGCATCCACCCAGTCGGGTATCGGCACCACCTGGCGACGCAGCGACTTGGGCAGCGACTTCAGCAGCGCAATGCACTTGTCGCGCAACAGGCCCGGCACCAGCCACTCCAGCCGTGCCAGTGGCAGCTGGGGCAACATGGCAGCCGGTACCGTCAAGGTCACGCCGTCGTCAGGCGCGCCAGGCTCGAAACGGTAGCTCAGTGGATAGCGTACTCCATTCAGCATCAGTTCATCGGGGTATTGTGCCTGGGTGATCTCTTCCGCTTCCCGGGCGAGCAGTGCCTCACGGTCGAACTTCAGAATATCGGGGTCGTCACGCTCGGCTTGCCGCCGCCAATGCTCGAATCCCTTTCCATTGAATATATCAGCGGGAATGCGGGCATCGTAGAAATCGAACAGTGTTTCTTCATCGACCAGAATATCACGCTTTCGTGCCCGATCCTCTAGCCCCTCCACCTCTTCGACCAATGCGCGATTGTGGTCGAAGAAGGCACCTCGTGTGCGGAACTCGCCTTCCACCAGGGCGCGACGCAGGAACAGCTCCCGTGCCTCACCGGGGGCGATGGGGCCATAGTGAACCTTGCGCCCCGAGATGACGGGCAGCCCGAACAGGGTCACCTGCTCATTGGCCACCACCTGGGCCCGCTTCATTTCCCAGTGGGGATCACTGTAGGTGCGCCTGACCAGGTGCCCGGCCAGGGGCTCTATCCACTGTGGCTCGATCCTGGCCACCGTGCGGGCAAACAGCTTCGACGTCTCCACCAGCTCGAAGGCCATCAACCACTTGGGCGATTTCCTGGCCAGCCCCGACCCGGGGTGGATGAAGAACTTGCGGTTGCGCGCGCCCAGGTATTCCCGGTTCTCTGTGAGCAGGCCGAGATGAGACAGCAACCCGGGAAGCAGCGCCTTGTGAAGCTGCACGGCGCTCTCGCGATGTGCCCGCTCCCTGGCCTGCTCGTCCTCGACCTCATTTGGCGCCCGCATGGGAGGAGGTACCTCGATCTCCATCTCGCGCAGCAGCTGGCGCAACTGGCGAAAGGTGTCATGCCATTCGCGCAGGCGCAGGTAATTCAGGTAGTGCTCCTTGCACCAGCGCCGCAGCCGGTTGCCGGAAAACTCGTCGCGCGCCGCCTCGAAGCCATGCCAGAGATTGAGCAGCGCGACGAAATCGGAGTCAGGATCCTGCCAGCGCCGATGGGCCTGATCGGCGGCCTCGCGCTTGTCCGCCGGCCGGTCGCGGGGATCCTGCACCGCCAGTGCCGAGACCACGACCAGCACCTCGCGCAGCCCACCCTGCTCCGCGCCGGCCAGCACCATTCGGGCCAGGCGGGGGTCGATGGGCAGCCGGCTCAGCTTGCGGCCCAGCGGCGTCAGCCGGTTGGCCTGGTCCACCGCGCCCAGCTCGAACAGCAGGCGGAAGCCATCCTTGATGAAACGGGCATCCGGCGGGTCGACGAAGGGGAAATCCTCGATGTCACCCAGCTTCAGCGACAGCATGGACAGGATCACCGAGGCCAGGTTGGTGCGCCGGATCTCGGGGTCGGTGAAGCCAGGGCGGGAGAGGAAGTCCTCCTCGTCATAGAGGCGAATGCAGACACCTTCCGCCACCCGGCCACAGCGCCCCTTGCGCTGATCGGCACTGGCCTGGCTGATCGGCTCCACCGGCAGCCGCTGGATCTTGGACTTGTAGCTGTAGCGGCTGATGCGCACCAGCCCGGGATCGATGACGTAGCGAATGCCCGGTACCGTGAGCGAGGTCTCGGCAACATTGGTGGCAAGCACGATGCGGCGCCCGGCGTGGGCTGCAAATACCCGGTTCTGCTCGGCGTTGGAGAGCCGCGCATAGAGCGGCAGTATCTCGGTGCCCTTGAGGTCGGCACGTCGCAGGGTATCCGCCGCCTCACGGATCTCACGCTCCCCGGGCAGGAAGATCAGGATATCCCGGGGACCATGGAACCAGCGCTTCTCGCGCTCGACCGCCTCGATCTCCTCCACCGCATGCAGGATACCCTCCTGCAGGGTGCGGTCAGCCTCGTCGTCAGCGTCACGCACCAGGGGCCGGTAGCGCACCTCCACCGGATAGGTACGGCCCGACACCTCCACCACCGGCGCCGGCCTTGGCTCGCCATCCTCACTGGGCAGGGCAAAATGCGCGGCGAAGCGTTCCACATCGATGGTCGCCGAGGTAATGATCACCTTGAGATCAGGGCGTCGTGCCAGCAGCCGCTTCAAATAGCCGAGCAGGAAATCGATATTGAGGCTGCGCTCGTGGGCCTCGTCGATGATGATCGCTTCGTAACGGCTAAGGTCCGGATCATGGCGCGTCTCGGCCAGCAGGATGCCGTCGGTCATCAGCTTGATCAGGGTGTCGTCGCCGGTCTCGTCGGTGAAGCGGACCTGGTAACCCACCTGACCGCCCAGGGGCACGGCCATCTCCTCGGCGAGCCGCGTCGCCACGGAGCGTGCCGCCAGCCGGCGCGGCTGGGTGTGGCCAACCAGGCCGCGACGACCGAGGCCCAACTCCAGGCAGAGCTTGGGCAGCTGGGTGGTCTTGCCGGACCCCGTCTCCCCCGCCACCACGACTACCTGGTGCTCGCGCAGGGCGGCAAGAATATCGTCGCGCCGCTCGACCACCGGCAGGGCGTCGGGATAGGCCAGCGTCACCGGCATTGCCTCACGCCGTGCAACCAGCGCGGAGGAACGCTCGACTGCCCGCCCGGCCTCGGCGAGCCCCCGGTCAGCCGGCTTGCCCTCTTTCAGGCGTCGCGCCAGCCCATCGAGCCGACGCTCGAGCCCGGCACGGTCACGCAGCATGACAGCATCGAGCGCCCGATAGAGGCGGTCGAGTTCGTTGTGTTCCGGGGCAGTGGCGGCTGAACCTGGACGGGTGGCGGTGGTCACGGCATCCTCGCGCAAATGGAAAAAACCTGCCCGCTCCGGGCGGGCCGGAACGGGCAGGTCATTGTAACGCTCAGCGGTGGGTCGCGCCTAATGACAGCTGGCGGCGATCCGGGCAGGTCAGGCCTGCTGTTCTCCCTGCCTCCCCTGCTCTTCATCGCGCAGCTGGCGACGCAGCACCTTGCCGACGTTGGTCTTCGGCAGTTCATCGCGGAATTCCACGAACTTGGGCACCTTGTAGGCGGCCAGTTCCTTCTTGCACCAGTCACGCAGGCTCTGCTCGTCGAGGCTCTCGTCCTTGGCGACCACGAACAGCTTGACCGCCTCGCCGCTGCTCTCGTCGGGCACGCCGACGGCTGCCGACTCGACGATGCCGGGGTGGGCCGCCACGACATCCTCGATCTCGTTGGGATAGACGTTGAAACCCGACACCAGGATCATGTCCTTCTTGCGATCGACGATCTTGATGAAGCCATCCTCCTGCAACACGGCGATGTCACCGGTGGAGAACCAGCCGTCGTCGCTGAGCACCTTGGCGGTTTCCTCGTCGAGGTTCCAATACCCCTTCATCACCTGGGGACCCTTGACGCACAGTTCACCGGGCTCGCCCAGCGGCAGGTCGTTGCCGTCGGCATCCACGACCTTCACCGAGGTACCGGCCACCGGCTTGCCGATGGTGCCGAGCTGGATATCATCGACCGGGTTGAAGCTGACAACCGGAGAGGTCTCGGTGAGCCCATAGCCCTCGGCAATATCGCAACCCGTGACTTCCTTCCAGCGCTCCGCCGAGGCCCTGGTCAGCGCCATGCCGCCGGAAATGGTCAGGTGCAGGCGAGAGAAGTCGAGGCTGCGGAAGTCGTCACGGTTGCACAGGGCATTGAACAGCGTGTTCAGGCCAATGAAGGCCGTGAACTTGATGCTCTTGAGCTCCTTGACGAAATTGTCCAGGTCGCGGGGATTGGTGATCAGGATCGAGTGGTTGCCGGTCTTCATCAGGAACAGGCAGTTCACGGTGAAGGTGTAGATGTGATAGACCGGCAGCGGCGCGATCACCACCTCCTTGCCCTCGTCCAGGCCGGGGCCTATGGCCGCTTCCGCCTGCAGCATGTTGGCCACCAGGTTGCAGTGGGTCAGCATGGTGCCCTTGGGCATTCCGGTGGTGCCGCCGGTGTACTGCAGCGCGGCGATATCGTCCAGTTCACGCTCGACCTCGCGATGATTGCGCGAAGCACCGTCCTTCAGCGCCTTGCGAAACGGCACCGCCATGGGCAGCGAGTAGGCGGGCACCATCTTCTTGACATACTTGACCACGGCATTGATCAGGAAGCGCTTGGGGAACCCGTGCAGGTCGCCAAGCTCGGTGACCAGCACATGTTCGATATCGGTGCGGTCGAGCACCTTCTCGAGCTTGTCCGCCATGTTGGCGAGAATGAGGATTGCCTTGGCGCCGGAATCCTTGAACTGGTGGGCCATCTCGCGCTCGGTATAGAGCGGATTGGTATTGACCACCACCAGGCCGGCACGCATGGCGCCGAACACCGCCACGGGGAATTGCAGCACATTGGGCAGCTGGATGGCGATGCGGTCTCCCGGCTGAAGTCCGGTTTCATGCTGTAGCCAGGCGGCAAAGTGTCCGGAGAGCTTGTCCAGTTCCGAGAAGGTGAGGGTCTGGCCCATGCAGGTGAATGCCGGGTTGTCGCCAAACCGTTTCACCGCCTCATGGAAGACATCCATGAGCGACCGGTAATTTTCCATCCCCTTCAATTCGGGGCCAGTCAGTATCTGGGTATTGGCGTGCTCACTCATCAACATAATCTCCGCAGCATCGTCGACGTCGGTCGGTCGCTCGCCATCGATCATCGACAGTTTTTATTGTGGCCAGGCGGCTACGATATACCAGGCGCCACACCACTGTAAAACAGTCGATTGAAACAGGCGTTCATCTCCACGCCATCCGTCCCATTGGCAAGCTGCTGCTCTCAAAGCTGGGCAATAAAAGACAAAAAGGCAAATTGCCGCTTCCACGCAGCGACCCGGCCTTGCCGTCAGTCGATGCCCCCATCGCAGCCGAAGCGGGCCTCGATCCTGCCGTGGCGCCAGACCAGAAGCTCGCCCGGTTGCATTCGCACCCACTCCTCGTTGCAGGTCAGCGGCTCGGTGGCCACCACCGATACCACGTCCGCTGTGGTGGTGTGCTCGGCAAAGTTCACCGTCAGTTCGGCATCGGAAAGCTCGGCCTTGCCGAAGGGTGCCCGTCGAGTGATATGGGCAAGCTTGGTGGAGCAATAGGTATAAAGGTACTCGCCGTCCGCCAACAGCAAGTTGAAGACGCCCAGGCTGCGCAGCCGCTCACAGAGCTCATGCAGCCATTGCCAGAGCTCCTGTGCCTCGCCCTGCCGAGGGGCATCGGGGAAGCGATGGCGCAGCTCGGCCAGCAGCCAGCAGAAGGCATGCTCGCTGTCGGTATCGCCCACCGGGCGATAGAAACTCAGTGGCAGCGCCTGCCAGCCCTCGAGCTGACCATTATGGGCATAGCACCAGGTGCGCCCCCACATTTCCCGGGTGAAGGGGTGAGTATTGGCCAGGCGCACTTCTCCCACGTTTGCCTGGCGAATATGGCTGATGGCGATATGCGACTTGATCGGGTAATCGGTGATCAGCCGGGCGATCGGCGAGCGAACCGAAGGGTGCGGGTCGCGAAAGTCGCGATAGCCTCCCGCTTCGTAGAACGCGATACCCCAGCCGTCCCGATGCGGTCCGGTGCCGCCGCCACGGTGCAGAAAGCCGGTAAAGCTGAAACAGATATCCGTGGGCACGTTGGCACTCATACCCAACAACTCACACATGCGGCTCCTCCCGTCGCGTCGTCGTGAAGCGTCGCCGCCCGCGCCGCTGCTGGCGCCGCCAGGTCAGACCCAGCAACAACAGCACCACAGCGACCAGCAATACCAGCCCCCAGATACGCGGGTCCTGCCTGCCGGCCTCGATCTGTCGGTCCAGAATGGGCCGCCAGTCTTCCCATTGGCTCTGGGCCAGCCGCGGGAGGCGCTCCACAAGAGAGAGGAATCGGTCCATGCCGCCGGACTGCGAGGCGGGGGAACTCGATTCAGGCACCAGGTCCAACTCCTCATGGAAGCGCTCGATGCCCAGCACAGCAGGGCCCGCAGCCTGGTCGATCGCGGTTTCGCTATGGGGAAAAAGCACCAGCCTGGGCAGACGCAGCTCACGTGTCTCACCGTCGAGCGTCACCTCTGCACGCAACAGCAGCGGCTGGCTGAGCCCGGGGTCCAGCTCCGGCAGCCCGATCAGCCAGCGCCGCGACGCCTGTGGCTCAGCGTCCAGCCGGGCCCCCTGCAACTGCCCGTGCAGTCGCGTGTTGTCGTGATCCAGCAACGGATGCTCGGCCGTCAGCAGGACCCGGTCACTCTCCGCCTCATGCCGCGCCGCGATCGCCGGCAGGACATTGACTGTCTGAATCCGCTGGCGCCTGAATCCCTGCCCCTCGGCTCGAATCACCAGTTGGGCCGTTCCGGTCAACGCCGGTGCCGGCAAGGTCCCGATGAAGCGATCGGCCGCCTGCTCGAGCACCACCGCCGACTGGGTCGAACCCTTGTCGTCATGCAGTATCGCGGTCATCTCCAGATGCGCCGGCAGGGCGTCCTGGCCCAGCACCTCCCCGTCATGAGTCAGCCAGGCTTCCAGTGGCACGTCGAAGCCCAGGTATAGCGTGCCGGGTATGCCGCCGGTCTGCAGGCTCAATGGTGAGACGATGGTGATCCGGCTATCCTTGTCCACCCCCCCTTCCAGGCGCCACTGCCCCGGCATGGGGTCAGGGACCTGGATCAGGTCGTAGCGGGATTCGCTTCGCCAGGTGGCGCCATCAGGGGGAGCCTCCACCGTGAATCGTCTGCCATCCGGTGCGATCAGAACCGCCGGCGCCCGCTCGCGGCCTTCGGCCTCATCCGGCGCTTTGCGAAACAGCAAGGCAGTGAAGCCATCGAGGCCGGGCTCGACGAGAAATTGATCGTCGGTCAAAGGCAGGCGATCGCTGGGGAAGATACGGTCGAAGATATTGAGGAAAGCGCCCAGCAGCGCATCGGGGCTCTCGACCGGTGCCGACAGGCCGCCGGTCTGCTGGGACAGGCGCTCCACCAGGTCCAGGTCGGCCTCGTCGGAGAAGGCAATGGCATGAATCGCGACGTCACCGGCGGTCAGACGAGGACCAAGGGATTCCAGCAGTGTCCGACGGGAGACATCGTCGATGCCCGGCTTGGCACCGAGCCTCGGGGACAGGTCGATCACTCCATCGGTCAGCAGCACCAGATGGCGATGACCGTCGGTTTCGGGAGCCGCCGCCTCACGAATGGCGGACTCGATGTCGGTGAACTGCTGATACTCCACCAGCCGGGGCGACAGCGACATCGCCTGTTCTCGCCAGGCGGAAGTCACCGGCCCCAGGGGGAGTGGATTCTCCACACGCTCACCGAAGGTCCAGACGCCGGCTCTCGCCCCGCTGGGTAGCAAGGCCACCAGCAATTCCAGCGCTTCCGCCGCCAGCTGCTCCGGATCGTTATGGCGCATGCTGCCGGAAACGTCGATGATCACCCTGACGTCCGGCCGCTCCTCCAGAGGGGCCGCAGGAAGGCTACCCGACAGCAACGCTGGACCCAGCAGCACTGCCAGCCAAAGCCAACTCTTATGCAACACCCTCCCCATCGGGGGCTCCCTAGCCGATCATCGGCTCACGGCGCTCGCGCGGCTCACGGGATTGTCTTCCGTCGCGGCCATCACGCCCATTGTTATCGTCATCGTCGATTTGTGCATACTCATCGGCCGGCCGCAACATCCACCATTGCAGTAACCCAACGGCGATGCCCAGGCCGGCGCCGGCCGCCACCAGTAGCGCGGATGACATCATGGCCGCGCTATTGCGTTCAAGAAAGGCAACGGCTGCCACCACCACGGCCGGCGCCATCCCGGTATAGAATTCACCTTCCTCCACCAGCGGCAAGCGGAAGCGAGTAGGCACCCAGAGTATGCCCGCCACCGCCCAGGTGATCGGCAGGCGTAAAATGCGCGGCAGGAAGGCCAATCCCAGATAGCCGGTGACGAGTATCACCAGCGACAAACCCAGATAGGTCAGCCATAGTAGGGACATCGAATCGGTCGTCAGCATCGATACCTCATTTTCAGCGCCACGGCCCGCCAAGAGACGGACCGCACAGGATGGAATTCGTTATAGAGTATGGTACACGCGACCCAATGAAAGCACAGCTACCCCGTAACACCAGCGATGCGTTGTCAGCCGATGGACACCCCCCTTCCCCCGTCAGCCGTTTTCGTCGAACCGACGATCCAGAATGGCACTGGCTGGAGAATCGTGACGACCCTGACGTCAGCGCCTTCCTCGAGGCGGCCAACCGGGAATCCCGCGCCTGGCTGATGCCACTCGACGGCCTGGTGGAGCGCCTCTACCACGGCCACCTTGCGCGCCGGGAGCTGGCGGTCCATGGCCTGCGAACGGCACTGGACCATCACACCTACTGGAGCGAGACGGCGGCCGATGCCGACTACCCGGTCTGGTGGCGCCACCCCAACGGCCGCGAGCAGGACGCCGTCCCCTTTCTCGACCTGCATGCCCGGGCGGAGCAGCAGCGGTTCCTCGAACTCGGCGATATGGCACTGTCGCCGGACGAGTGCTGGCTTGCCTGGACCGAGGATATCAGCGGAGATGAGCGCTACACACTCTATATCAAGCACCTGCCACACGGCGAGCCGGTTGCCCTGCTCGATGACATCGCCTCGGAACTGAGCTGGGCGGAGGATAATCGTACGCTGCTCTTCACCCGGTTCGATGCGACCCAGCGCCCGGACAGCATCTGGCGGTTGCCCCTACGCCTGGATGCCGGCGTCGCCCCCCGGGCGGATGAGCCGATATGCATGCTGCAGGAAGCGGATCCAGAGTTCTGGGTCGGCCTGGGCAAGACACGCTCACGGGAGTGGCTGGTGCTGGACAGCGCCTCCAAGGACACCAGCGAATGCCATCTGGTCCCCGCCAGGGACCCCACCGCCGCTCCTCGCTGCTTCCGGCCACGAGAAAAAGGCGTGGAGTACGGCGTTGAACACCGCCCCGGCCACTTCTACGTCCTGCATAACCGTGACGCCCCGCACTTCCGCCTGGACAGGCTGGACGAAGCCCAGCCCGATGGTGCCTGGCAGCCACTGGTAGCACACCGCGACGAGGCCACGCTTGAGGGCATCGATGCCTTTGCCTGGGGTCTGGTAGTCACCGAACGCGACCACAATGAAGCGCAGGTCCATGTGCGTATCATCGAACTCGATCAACATCATGTCGCAACACGTGATGAACGGCTGCCACTGCCCGAGTCCCCTTGCAGCCTGATGCTGGGGGATGTGCCTCACTTCGCCAGCCGCCGCCTGCGCTTGCGTGAAGAATCCTTCGTCATGCCGGTTCGCTGGCTCGAGCACGAACTGGACAGTGGCGAACGCCGGGTAGTGAAGACCCAGGCGATCCATGGCGACCTGCAGCCCAACGATCTCGCTTGTCAGCGAATCTGGGCCACGGCCCACGATGGCGAACGCATCCCCGTCTCGGTGGTGATGCGTGCCGACCTGGCCGGGCGGCCGCTTCCCACGCTGCTCTACGGCTATGGGGCCTATGGCGAGGTGCTCGACCCCTGGTTCTCGGTGGCCCGCCTCGAGCTGCTCAGCCGCGGCATGGCATTTGCCGTTGCCCATGTTCGCGGCGGCGGCGACCGCGGTGAGCCCTGGTATCTCGCCGGCAAGATGGAGCACAAGGAGAACAGCTTCCGTGACTTCCTGGCCGCCCGAAATGCCCTGGTCGATCAGGGCTTCAGCGATGGGGAGCGCATCGCGGCATACGGCGCCAGTGCAGGAGGCCTACTGGTGGGCGCCAGCCTAAACCTGGCCCCCGAAGCCTTCTGCGCCGCAGTTCTGGACGTGCCCTTCGTCGATGTCCTGCGCACCATGGAAAACCCTGACCTGCCGCTGACAACAGCCGAGTACACGGAGTGGGGCAACCCCGATATCCCGGACATGCGTCGACATATCCGCAGCTACTCCCCCCTCGACAACCTTTCTGCCCAGCCCTACCCGGCCCTGTTCCTTCAGGGCAGCTGGCACGACTCCCGGGTGCCCTACTGGGAGCCCGCCAAGCTCTACGCTCGCGTCACCGAGCTGGGTTCGGCCCGCGGGCCCGTGCTGCTTCGCACCGACATGGATGCCGGCCATGGCGGCGCCTCTGGCCGGTTCAAGGCATGGCACGACAATGCCCGCCAGGATGCCTTCATTCTCTGGGCGCTGGGGCTGGCTGCCAGGAATACGCAGGGGGGTTGAAAGGCTTGCAGAACCAACGAATTCCAGGCGGGACTGGAGGGGCGATCAGCCGTCAATCGGAAGGATAGCGATGATATGATCTTCCAGCTGTTCTTCCGGCACATCCCGATGGGAGATGGCAAAGCTGCGCACGCTGACTCCCTTGCGGTGGACCCGCTCCGGGTCTCCGGAAATCAGCGGATGCCAGCCTGCCAGCTTGCGCCCCTCCGCCACACGGCGATAGGCACAGGACCTGGGCAACCAGCGAAATTCGTCGATGCGCTGCGGCGTCAGCCGCTCACAGTCCGGCACCCGGGCTTGGCGATTGGCATAGTCGCTGCAGCGGCAGCTATGGATATCGAGCAACTCACAGGCCACGCCCAGGACGGCCAGGTCACCGGTGTCGTCGTCCTGGAACTTGAGCAGGCAGCACTGGCCGCAGCCGTCGCACAGGGCCTCCCACTCTTCAGCGGTGAGCTCCTCGAGCGGGTAGTGCTCCCAGAATCGTTCACGCATCATGGCGCCTCCAGGCCGCCGGCCGAACGCTCAATAGCGTGCCTCGGTGGGAGTCCGATACAGATCCATCAGATACTCCTCCTTGGCCGGCGGCATCTGGAAGTAATACCCCTTCTCGCGAATGGCCGCGATGACATCGCTCGCCTTGGCGCGTGCCATCGGCTTGTCCACCGTCAGGATAAGCGTCATGGTCGAAACCGGCTTGCCGAAGCGTTCGAGCAATGCCTCGGGTACCTCCTTCAAGCCCTGGCGCTTGTCCACGTAGAGATACATCTCCTCCTTGCGAGAACTCTTGAAGATCTCGCACAGCAGCTTGTCGCCTTTCATACGATCATCGGTCATGACGCATTCACCTCGGAGAGCACATTTTCAAGGGCCTCGGCAAGGCACTCGCCCCGCCACCCACCCGGCAAGGGCAGTACCTCCCCCTTCAGGTCCGCGGTCACCATGGCCTCGAGCTCGCGGCGGCGCAGCAACACCTCCGGCGCCAGGCCCAGCCGCTCAGCCTCACCGTTGACCACCCGCTTTAGCGCCTTGAGACGTCGCTTGAAGGCCGGATCCATGGGGGAAGGCAACTCGGGGGGGAGGGTTTCACCCTCTGCCTCCCGAGCCTGTTTCACCAGCGAAAGGAAGGTGTCACCGTCGCGCTTGATCAGCCCCGGCTTGATATCTTCGACTTCGGCCAACTGGTAACGGTTCTCGGGCATGCGCTCGGCGATGCCATGGAGGACTCGGTCATTGACCAGCCACCCCCGCGGCAGGTTGCGACGCCGTGCCTCGCCTTCCCGCCATATCGTCAACAGACGGTAGGCCTCTATCTGACGAGGCGAGAGCCGCCACAGCTGGCGATTTCGGAGATACCACTGCCCATCCGCCCCTTCACTGCGTAACGCCTGGGCCACCAGCTCGCTGCAGTCGGCCTGCAGCCATTCCATGCGCCCCAACCGATCGAGAGCCTCTCGCTGGTGCTCCCAGACCTTGAGCAGAAAGACCACGTCCAGGGCCGCATAGAGGCACTGGGATTCGCTCAGCGGACGTACCAGCCAGTCGGAGCGCGTCTCATCCTTGGGCAGCACTTCACCGGTCCAGTGCTCGACCAGACGCTGATAGCCCATGGCAGCATTTTCTCCCAGCAGGGATTGGGCGATCTGGGTATCGACCAGTGGCGCCACCGCCCCGCCTGCCCAATGAGCCAGCACTTCCAGATCCTCGCTGCTGGCGTGCAACAGCTTGAGCGGCCCTTCGCTCAGCAGGCGGCGGAAGGCGTCGGTGCAGTCCACGGCAAGGGGGTCGATCAACCAGGCCGGACCGCCGGCGGAGAACTGGATGAGCGCCGGCACTGGATGAAAGGTCTTCTCGCGGAAGAACTCGGTATCCAGTGCAATGACCGAGGCATCCGCGACTAGGGCACAGGCGGCGTCGAGCGCCTCGGGCGTATCGATCCAGTGTATCTCGGGGGTCAGGGACATGCAGTCATCCGGCAGTTTAGGGAAGTGAATCAGTCGCCGCGAAACGGCAGGCGACCATTGAACGCGCGGCTGAGCGTACCACCATCGACGTATTCCAGCTCGCCACCCATGGGCATGCCATAGGCAAGCCGTGACAGCGACACCCCATATCGCTCGGTCAGTTGAGCGGCGATGTAGTGAGCCGTCGCTTCGCCCTCCACGGTTGGATTGGTTGCCAGGATAACCTCCACTACCCCGCCCTCGGCCACACGCGCTTCGAGCTGTTCCAGGCCGATATCTTCCGGGCCGATGCCATCCAACGGCGACAGATGGCCATGGAGCACAAAATAGCGCCCGCGGTAGCCACCGGCCTCCTCGATGGCCAGCTGGTCGGCGGGAGACTCCACCACACAGAGCAATGAGTCATCTCGCCGTCCGCTGGAACAGATGGAGCAGATCTCTTCTTCCGTGAGCGTGCGGCAGCGCCGGCAGTAGCCGACCTCTTCCAGCGCCTGCTCCAGCACCGCTGCCAGGCGACGACCGCCGTCACGGTCACGCTCGAGCAGATGCATGGCCATGCGCTGCGCGGTCTTGGGGCCGACGCCGGGCAGGACGCGCAGCGACTCCATCAGTCTCTCGACAAGGGGAGAAAAGCTCATCGCTTAGAAGGGCATCTTGAAGCCCGGCGGCAGATTAAGCCCCGCCGTCGCCTCCTCCATCTTCGCACGGGAGCTGACTTCCACCTTGCGCACGGCATCGTTCACCGCAGCCGCCAGCAGGTCCTCGAGCAGCTCCTTGTCCTCCTCCATGACGCTCTGGTCGATATCGACCTTGCTCACGTCATGGCGACCATTCATGGTCACCTTGACCATGCCAGCACCCGCTTCACCGGTCACCTCGGCCTTGGCAACCTCTTCCTGAGCGCGCTGCATCTTTTCCTGCATCTCCTGGGCCTGCTTCATCAGGTTGCCCATTCCACCTTTCATCATGGTCGTTCCTCTCGTTGGCTAAAGCGACTGGTCGGGCTCAGGCCCGCTGCGATGCATCTACCGGCTTGACGCTGGAAGTGATGAGGCGTGCACCGAACGTCTCCTGCAACTGGCGCACGTGCGGATCCCGCTCGAGCGCCTCCACCGCCACGGCATGCCGCTCGGCGGCAATGCGATCGGCACGCTGTCGAGGCGTCTCGACCGCCTCCGGCAAGGGCCCCGCCTCGATGATCAACTGTCGCGTCACACCGATACCAGCCAGGGCTTCCCGCACACGCCGAACATGAATCTCGGCATTCATGGCGTCCTGGGAGGGGGCCAGCCGAAGTAGCAAACGGCTGCCATCGTCGGATTCGACCACACAATGTGCCGCCAGGTTGCGTGTCAGCCCGCCCAGGCCCAGGGAATCGAAACGCTCAAGCCAGACCGCATGGGTGAAACATGCCGAATCGTCACCGGTTGCATGCCCCGCCTTCGGCATTTCGGCCGGGGCAGAAGACGGCGACGCCGACGGCGGATCCAGGTCCTCGACGCCAGCCGGCTCGGGAATCACAGCGGGCCTGGAAACGGCCGACTCTGGACCGGCAACGACAGACGCCTCGGCAGTCGAAAGCGGAGCCGGAGCGGCGGCGATGGCCACCTCGCCCTCCTTCTCGCTTTCCTTTTCCCTTTCCCTTTCCTTCTCATTCTCCGCCGGTCTCGGCGCCGCCTCCCGGCCCTGGTTCAGACCGTCAGCCACGGCGGGAGGTGCCGTGGAGGCCTCCGGTAACGCTTCCTCCCAGGGCGGCGGCGCTTCGAACCGATCTTGCGCCATCGGCGGCTCGGGAGTCGGCGCGAGATTCGCATTGTCCCCGGCATCCGGCAGGCCGTCCTCGCCAGCATCGGGGAGGCCTGCGCCCTCCCTCCCTGCCGCGGCGGGCGCCTCGTCAGGCGGAGGGCTGCCCGAAGGCCCGGCTCCGGCAGCCGATGGAGTGACGGGGCCGGGTTCCCCCCGCAGCGGCAGCGGCGTTTTCGCCGGCTGAGGCACGCCCTGGGGACGGAAGGCCAGCATGCGCAGCAGGGTCATCTCCAGGGCGGTGCGCAGGTCTGGGGCATGCGCCATGTCGCCGCGACCCTGGATACCGATCTGGTAGTAGAGCTGGATGTCCTCGGGGGTGAAGCGCGCGGCCAGTGCCAGCAGCAGATCCCGGTCGCCATGGCCATTGTCCAGCGCGCCGGGCACCATCTGGGCCACCGCCAGGCGGTGCAGGACACCGGTGACATCGTCGAGCACCGCTGCGAAGTCCGGCCCCTGTTCCGCCAGTTGGGACACCTCATTGAGCACACGGGCCGCATCGACCTCGGCCAGCGCCTCGACCAGCGCCACCACATGACGGTGGTCCAGGGTACCCAGCATGGCGGCCACATCGGCGTGGCAAATCTGCCCCTGACCAAAGGCAATGGCCTGGTCGGTCAGGCTCATGGCATCGCGCATGGAGCCATCGGCCGCCTTGCCCAGCAGCCACAGCGCACTTTCCTCGAAGCCGACCTGTTCCGCCTCGAGCACCTTGGCCAGGTGTTCAACGATACGCTCGGGCGGCATGTTCTTGAGCGTGAACTGAAGGCAGCGCGACAACACCGTCGGCGGCAACTTCTGAGGGTCGGTGGTGGCAAGCAGGAACTTGACGTGGGGCGGCGGCTCTTCGAGGGTCTTGAGCAGGGCATTGAAGCTGCTGGTGGAGAGCATGTGTACCTCATCGATGAGATACACCTTGTAGCGCCCCTGGGTCGGCGCATACTGCACGTTGTCGAGCAGTTCGCGGGTGTCCTCCACCTTGGTACGCGAGGCGGCATCGACCTCGATCAGGTCGACGAAGCGCCCCTCGTCGATTGCCCGGCAGCTGTCACACTCGCCACAGGGGGTCGATGTCACGCCCTCCTCGCCATGGCCCTTTGCCGTACAGTTGAGGCACTTGGCAAGTATTCTTGCCAGTGTTGTCTTGCCGACCCCCCGGGTGCCGGTAAAAAGGTAGGCGTGGTGCAGGCGACCCTGATCGAGTGCATTGACCAGCGCTCGCTGGACATGCTCCTGCCCGACCAGTTCATGGAAAGTGCGAGGCCGCCACTTGCGGGCCAGAACCTGATAGCTCATGCAGCGCGGAATCCTTGCAGCTGGGCTGGCTGGCAGCCGGTCTGAAAGTGCCTGCACGTCGCGAGACCCCTCCCCGGACGTGCCGACCACGAAAGCAAACCGCCATTCTACCGGCTGTGGCCTGGGGCGCAAAGCACAGCCCGAAACGCCTCCGGCTGAATGCCTCGATAGCCGCTCACATGGCGCGAGGCGAATCGATTGACGCAGGGAGCGCTTGCACTCTATTTTTCGTATACGAAATACGGTATTCATTGAAAGGAAACTCGCATGGAAGCCCTTCCGACTCCCACCCAGCTGGTGCAGCGCGTGCACCAGTCCCTGCTGGACGCCATCTGCAGCGGCGAACTGCCGGCCGATACCCGCCTCAACCAGGACTCACTCGCCAAGCGGCTGGGGGTATCGCGCCAGCCCATCGTCCAGGCCATCCAACTGCTCAAGAACGAGGGCTTCGTCTGCGCCATGGGCCGTCGCGGCGTCAAGGTGGCGCCGCTCAGCGCCGCTCACGTCCGTCACCTCTATCAGGTACGCGCCTCGCTGGATGCCCTCGCCGCCAGAGAAGCGGCCCTGCACGCCCCCGACGAGGCACAGCGACATGGTCAGACCCTGCTCGAGGCAGGTCGCCAGGCCTGTGCCAGCGGACAACCGCTGGCCATGATCGCGGCGGACATGGCCTTCCATCGCCTGATCTACCGGCTGTCAGGGAATCCCTTGATCGAAGAGACCGTTGCGACCCACTGGCACCACCTGCGCCGTGCCATGGGTGCCGTTATCGATGCCTCGTCGCCCCCCAGGCGTGTCTGGGAGGAGCACAGCGGCATACTCGACGCGGTGGTTGACGGCGATGCCAGCCGGGCGGAGCAGCTGGCACGTCAGCACGCCGAGCAGGCCGGCGACGCGCTGGCCCAACGGCTGACCCGCTATCTGGCCGACTTCTCCCTCACTGCGGAGGCGCAGGAAAGCCAGCCCGATCCCTGACGCCGGGCTCGCGGGCTGGCGTTACTAGCCCCAGCCTGTGCTAGCATGATGTTGAGTATTTTCGACACTTGCTACTGCTACTGGAGCCCTCATGCCCAGCCCTCGCTGCGACTCCTACTACACTGCAACGATTCACGAAGAGTCGAACTATCCGCAGCTCGCAGGTGATGTGACGGTCGACGTCGCCATCGTCGGCGGCGGCTTCACCGGCGTGGCCACGGCAGTGGAGCTGGCCGAGCGGGGCTACCGGGTGGCCATCGTCGAGGCCAACAGGATCGGTTGGGGCGCCAGCGGTCGCAACGGCGGTCAGGTGACCGGCAGCCTCTCCGGCGAAGCGGCCATGCGCAAGCAGATGCGCCGCACCCTGGGCGAGGCCGCCGAGGACTTCGTCTGGGACCTGAGATGGCGCGGCCAGCGCATCATTCGCGAGCGGGTCGATAAATATGCCATCCCATGCGATCTCAAGCAGGGGCATCTTCAGGCAGCCTGGAAGCCCTCTCACATGGCGGCGCTGCAGGCCGACTTCGAGGCCTGCCAGATCCGCGGCATGGGCGAGCACGTCGAGCTGCTGGATGCGAGTCAGGTCCGTGACGTGGTGCGCACCGAGTGCTACCACGGCGGCCTGCTCAACCGCTACAACCTGCACCTGCATCCGCTCAATCTGTGCCTGGGCGAAGCACGGGTCGCCGAGAAGCTGGGTGCGAAGCTCTTCGAAAACTCCCCCGTGACACGCATCGACCACGGCCCCTCTCCTGCGGTGGTAACCGAACATGGAACCGTGCGTGCCGACCGGGTGCTGCTGGCGGGCAACGCCTATCACCGCCTGGAGCGACGCAGGCTGGGCGGCCGGCTGTTCCCGGCATCGCTTGGCATCGTCACCACCGCCCCGTTGGGTGGACTGGCCGACGCCATCAACCCCCAGGACCTGGCCGTCTACGACTGCCGCTTCGTGCTCGACTATTACCGTCTTACCGCCGACGGCCGGCTGCTGTTCGGCGGTGGCGCCAACTATTCAGGCAAGGACTCACCCGACATCGCCGCCGAGCTGCGCCCACGTCTGGAGGCCACCTTTCCCCAGCTCAAGGGCACGCCGATCGACTACGCCTGGCAGGGTATGGCCGGCATCGTGGTCAATCGCATCCCCATGCTGGGCCGACTGTCCGACAACGTCTATTACGCCCAGGGCTACTCGGGGCATGGCGTGGCCACCTCGCACATCGTCGGCGAGATCATGGCCAAGGCGATGGCGGGACATATGGAGGAATTCGATACCTTCGCGGCCTGTCGCCACCTCAAGGTGCCGTTCGGGGATGCCCTGGGCAATCCGCTGCTGGCCATCGGCATGTGGTATTACCAGTTGCTCGAGCGCTGGCGCTAAGCTATGCCTGAAAAATGGCTGTGCTTGCCCATACTGCGTTAAAATTCAGTTCAAAGTACTCATTTACACTAGCAAACTCCGTCTTTTCGCTGAATTTTGCCTTGTCTGGCCTTCGCTCGCCGATTTTTCAGACAAAGCTTCGGCGTCATTCAATAACTAGAATAGCGGGCCGGCCATGACAGCATCCTTTCCCGAGCGCATCGACGCCTTCCGTATCGCCCGCCTGCCGGACATCCAGTTCGGTGCAGGTAGCATCACGCGCCTGCCGGGACTGATCGCCGAACATGGCAATCGCGTGCTGGTGGTAACCGGCAAGCGCTCCTTTGTCACTTCGCGCCACTGGAGCGAGTTGGTCGCTGCCCTCGAGACGCAGGGCGCCGCCTGGCATCACGTCACCATCGAGGGTGAGCCCTCGCCGCAGCGAGTGGATGCCATCGTCAGCGAGCACCAAGAGAACGACATCGACGTGGTGGTCGCAATCGGCGGCGGCAGCGTGCTGGATGCCGCCAAGGCCGTCGCCGGCCTGCTACGCACCGGCGATTCGGTAATGGATCATCTCGAGGGCGTGGGCCGTGGTCTCCCCTACCGAGGCCCGGCGGTGCCGCTGATCGCCGTACCGACCACCGCCGGCACCGGCAGCGAAGCCACCAAGAACGCCGTGCTCAGCGTGCAGGGTGCAGATGGCTTCAAGAAATCGTTTCGCGATGAGCGTCTGGTCGCCGCCGTGGCGCTGGTCGACCCCGAACTGCTGGCAGGCTGCCCCAAGGCGCAGATTGCCGCCAACGGCATGGATGCCTTTACCCAACTGCTGGAATCCTACGTCTCGCTCAATGCCAGCCCCGCCACCGACGCCCTGGCCTGGTCCGGCATGCAGGCGTTCTGTCGCGGCTTCTGGCCTGCCTGGGAAGAGGACCACCCGGAGGCAAGCCGAGGCTACGGCCAGCTCGCCTACGCCTCGCTGATGTCCGGGGTGACCCTGGCCCAGGCGGGCCTGGGCTCGGTGCATGGACTGGCCTCCCCCCTGGGCGCCTTCTTCCCGATCCCTCATGGCACGGTGTGCGGCACCCTGGTCGCCGAGGCCACCGCGGCCAACGTCGCGGCGCTGCGCCTGCGCGAGCCGGGCAATCCGGCACTGGCCAGGTACGCCGAGGTCGGCCGCCTGCTCACAGGCAAGCACGAACTGAGCGATGGCGAAGCCTGCGATGCACTGGCCGCAACGCTACGCGATTGGACCCATCGCCTGGCGATGCCGAGACTGGGCGCCTACGGCATGACAAACGCGGATATCGAACGGGTGGTCGCCGGTGCCCGGGGCGGCAGCATGAAGACCAACCCGCTGGTACTCACCGACGCCGAGCTGGGTACCCTGCTGGAAACCCGCCTGTAGCCAGGCTCAGGCGGATTCGAAGCCGCTCAGCACATTGACCACGTTGATGCCGATCTCTTCCACCGCGTAGCCCCCTTCGAGCAGGAAGACGGTGGGCAGCCCAAGCGCGGCCAGGCGCCGGCCGATATCCGGGTAGTCCTCACTTTTCAGCGTGAAGCTGCTGATCGGGTCGTGCTCGAAGGTGTCCACTCCCAGCGACACGACAAGCAGCTCGGCGCCGGACTGACCAATGCGCGCCAGACCTTCATCGAGGGCGGCCGACCAGCGGGCATAGCCGGTACCGGGCGGCATAGGGTAGTTGATATTGAAGCCCTCGCCCCGGCCGCTGCCGGTCTCATCGGCGTGCCCCAGGTAGTAGGGAAAGCAGTGCAGGGGATCGCCGTGCAGCGAAACGACGATCACGTCGTCACGGGAATAGAAGATTTCCTGGGTGCCGTTTCCATGGTGGAAGTCGATATCCAGCACCGCTACCCGCGAGAGGCCATGCTTGAGGGCCTGATCGGCGGCAATGGCCGCGTTGTTGAAGAAGCAGTAGCCGCCGAACTGATCCGACGACGCATGATGGCCCGGCGGGCGACACAGACCGAAGCTCGGCTCGCCGGTCTTGAGGGTATGGCCCAGCGCCGACAGGGCAATGTCCTTGCTGATATCGGCGGCTTCGAAGGTATTGGCACAGATCGAGGTCTCACCGGTCTGGGCGTAGTAGCCGAGCCGCCCCTCGATATGCTCGGGGACCCGCGTGCCGGGCATGGAGCGGGACGGCCAGATGTTGGGGATCGCCTCGCCCGCCATGCCGATGGCTTTCCACTCCTCCCAGCAGCTGGCCAGGAACTCCACGTAGGCGGCATCATGCACAGCCAGCACGGGCTCGAGACCATAGCGAGTCGGTGCCTGAACCGCACCAAGCCCGGTCGCCCGCACCCGCTCTAGCACCAGGTCGACCCGCTCGGGGCACTCGAAGGGGGCGACCAGCAGCCCTTCGTTGAGCTCGGTCTTGGCACGACGCAGCTTGGTTGCCTCGCTGTGGAACGTGATCATGACGACATCTCCTCGGGATGGTCCGCTTGACCTTGCCATGCCCATGGCCGGTGTACCAGCCCAGGCCCCTCAACGTCTGGGACGCAGCGGCAGGCGAGGACCAGGAATGCTAGGTCATGGACTCACCGTAGCTCTCGAGCAGCACCCTGCCCCGCTGGCGAAGGAAGTCGAGCACCCTGGCCTGCTTCCAGTCGTTGCGATAGACCAGCCCGAAGCTGAACGCCATGGCCGGCGAGAAAGGCCGCATGACCACCCCATCCCGGGGGGTGAGCTGGTCCTGGGCAGTAATCGGATTCATCACGGTAATGCCGACATGGCTGGCCACCAGCGCCGTGATGGTGCCGATATTGGCCTCCGTCTTGCCGGCGATCTGCACGCGATGCTGACTGGTCAGCTCCAGCAGTGGGTTGGTACTGATGCTCGGCTGGTTGCTGATCACCAGGTGCTGGTCGCGCAGATCCTCCACCTCGACACACCCCCTCATCGCCAGGGGATGCCGTTCTGGCACCAGGCAGACCGCCTCGGTGGTAAACCAGGGGTCCACCTGCAGCACCCGCGAGGTAATGGGCAGTGTAACGAAGCCGATGTCGGCATGGCTCGACTCCACGGCAAGTTGCACCTCATGGCTCGACATCATGTCAAGGCTGACGCTGAACTGCCGGTTCTCCTCCAGTAGCGCGGCCACCAGCCGGGGCACGAAGCCGAACGACAGCCCGGGAATAGCGGCGATGCGCAGCCGCGATGTACCGAACTCCTTGAGCGCCAGCACGCTATGTCGCAGCTCCTCGATATTGCCCATCAGACGCAGGATCTCGTCATAGACCTCCCGCGCTTCCGGGGTCGCCACCAGGCGATTCTTCTCTCGCAGGAACAGCTGGATTCCCAGGTTTTCCTCAAGTTGCGCCAGTGAGCGACTCACCCCCGACTGGGTGATCCCAAGCGTGCGTGCCGCCTGGGAAGCGGTACCCGCTTCATACAGTGTCTTGAAGATCGCCAGCGACTTGAGCGAGTGGATGTTGACATCAGCCATGACTGCAACTCATCGAATTCGATAAAAAGATCATATATTGAAATACTTGTTGATCGCTACTTAGACTGCAGAGACCCGTTTACAAACACATAACGACAACGGACGCTGCAATGGACCCATCTCCCCTTTTCTACCAGGCCGGTCCGGCCCTGCCCGAAGTCAGTCATGCCCGGGGCGTCTATCTGTGGGACGAAGCCGGACGGGAATATCTCGACGGCTGCTCCGGCGCCATTTCCTGCAACCTGGGGCATGGTCGCCGTGACATCCGGGATGCCATGCTCGCCCAGCTCGACCGGGTGGCCTTCACCTATCGCACCCAGTTTGAAAATGCTCCCGCAGTGGCCCTGGCCAAGGCCCTGGTCGGCTTGACGCACGATCAACTGCAAAAAGTCTTCTTCGTCTCCAGCGGCTCGGAGGCGGTTGAATCGGCGCTCAAGCTGGCACGCCAGTACTTCGTTGCCTCGGGTGAACCAGAGCGGCGCCGCTTCGTCTCCCTTCGCCCCTCCTATCATGGCAGCACCCTGGGGGCACTGGGCGTAACGGGCTATCAGCCGTTGGAAGCGCCCTTCACCGACATCACCATCGGCTCGCTCAAGGTGGCCGGCCCCGACTTCTATCGCCATGCCGATGCTGACGACACCCTGCATGTGGAGCGCATCCTCGCCGAGACCCGCGCTGCCATGGAAGCGGCGGATCCCGACACCATCGCGGCCTTTATCCTTGAGCCCGTGGGCGGCGCCAGCACTGGTGCCCGAATGCTCGGGCAGGCCTATCTCGAGGGCATTCGTGCCCTGTGTGACGAGTTCGGCTGCCTGCTGATCCTCGATGAAGTACTGACCGGCGTCGGTCGTACCGGCACCTGGTTCGCCTATCAGCACTATGGCGTCACACCGGACCTACTGGCCACCGCCAAGGGGCTTGGCGCCGGCTACTACCCGGTGGGGGCGGTACTCGCCCGCGCCGACATCGTCGAAGCCGTCATGGGCTCTGGCGGCTTCCAGCACGGGCATACCTACGCCGGCAATCCACTCGCCTGTGCCACCGCGCTGGCGGTGGTGGAAGCCATACAGCGCGAAGGCGTACTCAGCAACGTGGCCGCACGCGGCTGCGAACTGGAGGCTGGACTCGAGGCACTCAAGGCCCGCTTCGCCTGGGTGGGCGACGTTCGTGGCCTGGGGCTGCTTTGGGGGGTGGAGCTGGTCGCCGACAGCGATACCAAGGCGCCTTTCCCCGCCGAGCAGAACCGTTTTGCACGGATAACGGCGCTGGCCAAGGAGGAAGGCCTGCTGATCTATCCGCGACGCACCCTGGATGGCGTTGCGGGCGACCATTTCCTGGTCACCCCGCCACTGACCATCGACGCCGCTGATACGGCCGAGCTGCTCGCCCGGCTCGAGCGTGCCATGGTGCGCTTCGACCATGAGTTGAGCGCGGCGGCGCCAGCAAATGCACTGACCCCCTGATCGCCAAATGGAAAAGGCTCTTTCATGACGCTACTCAACCAGAAATATTGCCTCATCGAGGAGGCCATAGCCGCTATCCCGGATGGCGCCTCGATCATGATCGGCGGGTTCGGCTCACCGGGCACGCCCTTCGCCCTGATCGACGAACTGCTGGACCAGGGGCAGCGCGATCTCACCCTGATAAAGAACGATGCCAATGAACCTGGTATCGGCATCAGCAAGTTGATCGAGGCCGGCCGCGTCAGCCGCCTGATTACCTCGCACATCGGACTCAATCGAGTGGCCATCGAGGCAATGAACCGAGGCGAGCTCCATGTAGCGATGCACCCCCAGGGGCTGCTGGCAGAAAAGATACGCAGCGCCGGGGCCGGTCACCACGGCTTTCTCACCGACATCGGTCAGGGCACAGAGATTGCTGCCGGCCGCCGTGAAATCGAAATGGACGGCCGCAGATGGGGCATCGAGCCGGCACTCTATGCCGACTTCGCCCTGGTCCACGCCGAGCGCGCCGACCGCTATGGCAACCTGATCTACCGCGCCACCGCGAGCAATTTCAACCCGCTGATGGCCATGGCCGCCGATATCGTCATCGCCCAGGCCTACCGGGTCGACGAACCCGGCAGCCTGCCACTCGAAGCGGTCCATACCCCCTGCGCCTTCGTCAGCCAGGTGGTCCAGGTCGCTCCCGCCACCAGCGAACAGGGGAGGCGCGCCCATGTCGGCTGATCAGCAACGCATACTCGCTCGCGCCGCTCGGGAAGTGATACCGGGCCAGATCGTCAACCTGGGCATTGGCCTGCCCACCCGGCTGTTTCACTACCTGCCGGACGAAATGGAAGTGCTGGTGCATTCGGAGAACGGCGTGCTGGGCTCTCGCCCGCGCAAGGACGGCGAGTCACCAGACTACGACATGATCGATTCCGGGGGCGCCTACATCGCTACCCGCCCCGGCGCCAGCGTATTCGACAGTGCCATTTCCTTCGCCATGATCCGTCGCAGTCGGGTAGACCTCACTTTCATGGGTGCCTTCGAAGTGGATGAGCTTGGCAACCTGGCCAATTGGAAGATACCCGGCAAGTTCTCGCCGGGCATCGGCGGCGCCATGGAACTGGCACAGAAGGTCAAGCGCCTGGTGATCCTCTGCTCGCACAACGACAAGCACGGCAAGCCCAAGATCCTGCAGCGTTGTCGTCTCCCGCTCACCGCCGAGCACTGCGTGTCACGCATCATCACCGACAAGGCGGTGATGGACGTGACCCCGGAAGGTCTTGCCGTGGTGGATATCGCCGAGGGGCTTGGCATTGATGAGCTGCGTGGGGCCACCGAAGCCAACTTGATTATCGACGAGCGTCGACTGGGGAGGTTCTGATGCTGACCACCACCGAGAAGCGCATCGTCGAGCGCTGCGAGGCGCTGATGGACGACACCCTGGCGCTGACCCGCGACCTGGTGCGCGGCTACAGCGTACTGGGCGAGGAGCATGGCGCGCTCGCGACCATGGAACGCTGGTTCGAGCGTCTCGAGCTGCCGGCCACCCGGGTACCGCTTGACGCCCCCGGCTTCGCCGAGCACCCTCACCGCGCTCCAACCGAGTGGTCGTGCGACGGACGCTACAACCTGGTGTCCCGGCTCAACGCCGGCGCCAGCGGGCCACATCTGGTCTTCAATGGCCACCTGGACGTAGTGCCCGCCGAACCCCTCGACATGTGGACCCGACCGCCCTGGGAACCCTGGGAGAAGGACGGCTGGCTCTATGGCCGTGGCGCCGGCGACATGAAGGCCGGCATCGCCGCCATGGTCATGGCCGTGCAGGCGGTACGCGAGGCCGGCGTTCCCATCGACTTTCCCCTGTCCCTGCAGACAGTGATCGAGGAGGAGTGTACCGGCAACGGCGCACTGGCCTGCCTGCACCAGGGGTATAGCGGTGACTTCGTGCTGATTCCGGAACCCTTCGGCAGCCAGATCTATGCTGGCCAGGTGGGCGTACTCTGGTTTCGCATGCGCATCGACGGCGTGCCGGCCCACGTGCTCGACACCCGCGCCGGCAGCAACGCTATCGAAACGCTGATCGAGTACCTGCCCGCCTTCAAGGCGCTGGAGAACGAGATCAACGCGCTGCCGCGTCAGGCGCCCTACGACAGCCTGGATAGCCCCTTCAATCTCAGCATCGGCAAGATCGAGGGCGGCAACTGGGCATCCAGCGTGCCGGCCCATGCCGTGCTCGAAGGCCGCGTAGGGTTTCCGCCCGGCATGACGCCCGATGAAGCCATGAACCGCGTTCGCCGGTGCATCGAGTCTCGCCATACCGAACTCGCCGATGGCAGCCCCGCCCCCCGGGTGGAATTCCACGGCTTCCGCTCCGAGGGCTTTCTGGTCGACCTCGAAACGCCAGGTATCGAGCTCCTCTCCCGCTGCCATCAGGACCTGCTCGGTGAGCCACCGAGGACCTATCTCTCCACCTGCACCACCGACCTGCGCGCCTTCCACGTCAGCGGCGAAATCAATGGCACCTGCTACGGCCCGGTGGCCCAGCGGATCCACGGCGTCGACGAGTGCGTGGAGATCGACTCGATTCGACACGTTCTCACCACCTATGCCCTGTTCATTCACCGCTGGGGAGAGCTAGCCGGTGCCGGAGGAAACACAACATGAGAGATGTCTACCTGGCCGACTACGCTCGCAGCGCCTTCACCCGCGCCCACCCACGCAAGCCCGAAGTGGACAGCTGGGCCGGGACTCGCGGCGATGCCCTGCTTGCCTTGGTGATTGATGCCCTGCTCGACCGTAGCGGTATCGACCCGCAGGTCGTGGAAGACCTAAGCGTCGGCTGCGCGCTGCCGGTCAAGGAGCAGTGGAATTTTGGCGGCCGCTACCCGCTTTGGCTTTCTCAGCGCCTGGGTCCGCATAACCATCAATGCGCCACCCGTCAGATCGATCAACAGTGTGGCTCGGGGCTTGCTGCCCTGCGCAGCGCCGCCCGCGAGATACAGGCAGGCGCCGTGGACGTGGCTATCACCGGGGGCTTCGAGAACATGACCCGGGTACCCATGGGCCCCGCCCTGTTCAAGGAAGGGGTACTGACTTCACCCGAGGCGCTGAAGGATGCCGAATGGCTCGAGCTCGAGGTGGCGCTGAACATGGGCATCACCGCCGAACGCCTGGCCCAGGGGGCCGGTATCGAGCGTGATGAAATGGATGCATTCGCGCTGGAGTCCCACCGCCGTGCTGCCCGGGCCGAGGCCGACAGCCATCTCGCCGGCGAACGACTTACGCTGACCAACCCAGCCGGGGAGGTCATCGACCGGGACGCCAATATCCGCCCCGATACCAACCTGGAAAGGCTCGCCGGACTCGATCCGGTCTTCCTCGAAGGCGGCCGGGTCACCGCCGGCAACAGCTCGCCGCTCACCAGCGGTGCCGCTGCGTCAGTCGTGATGTCCGCAGCTGCTCTCGAGCGCCATGGTGCCAAGCCGTTGGCCCGTATTGTCGCCATCGCCGACGTGGGTGTGCGCCCCGGACTCATGGGCGCCGGGGCCGCTGCGGCGGCGGAACAGGTGCTGGCGCGTGCCGGGCTGGTCGCCTCACAGATCGATGCCTGGGAGATCAACGAGGCCTTTGCCGCCGTACCGCTACATGCCATGCGCAAGCTCGGACTGGACCCAGGCCGAGTCAACGTCTGGGGCGGCGCCCTCGCCCTGGGGCACCCCCTTGGGGCGACCGGCATACGCCTGGCCGGCACTCTGGCACGGATACTCGCCCATCGCGGCGGCCGCTACGGCTGTGCCACCGCTTGTGTGGGCGGAGGACAAGGGATTGCGGTGATTCTCGAGCGGCTATAAGCCGTCGGCAATGCTCGCAAATGGCCACATCGATCAAGCACAGATAACAGGAGGTGAGAGTCCAGCAAGGCCCGCATCTGCTGCCTTTGCGTGAGGAAACATCGAAGCATGTCGCGACACGATGGTGTTGCAAACCCACAGAAATAAACCAACCTTGAAAAGGAATCGACATGACAATTCACAAGAAGTCCTTCCATCGTCCTCTTATTGGCGCCTTGACGCTACTTGGGGTTATTTCCTTTGCCAGCATGAGCGCCCAGGCGCGAGATTTTTCCGAGATTCAAGCCGACGTCTTTCAGGTGGCCAACTCTGGCGCCTACCCCCCCTTCAGCTATGTCGATACCGCCGGGAACCTTGTCGGCTTCGACGTGGATATCGCCGAAGCGCTGGCAGACAGGATGGGAGTCGACGTCAATATCCAGACATCGCCGTGGAACGGCATCGTCGCCGCCCTGGCAGGCGGCCGCTTCGACGCTTGCATCTGCAGCATGAGCGTCACGGAAGAGCGTGAGCGCGCCGTCGACTTCACCGACAGCTATTACAGCTCGGGGCTCTCCATCTGGGTCAGGCAAGAGACCGATGACGTCAACAGCATCGAAGACTTCGCCGGCAAGCGGGTGGGTTCAACCCTGGGTGAAACGGGCAACCAATGGGCCACCGAAAACAGCAACGGAAACTGGCGCAACCAGACATTCCAGGGCTTGCCCGACATGCTTAACGGGCTCACCACCGGACGAATCGACGTCATGATCGCCGATGACATCCCCGTTTACGTGGCGCTCAATGATCAGGAACTCCCCATCAAGCAGGTCGAAGTCGGGGAGCTACCCAGTTGGCCTGCCGCCATTGCCATTCAGAAGAACAAGCCTGAGCTGAAAGAGGCCCTGAACACGGCACTGGCCGAGATCAGGGAAGATGGTACCTACCAGGCAATCGTCGACAAATGGATCGGCGAAGGGGTCCAGTTCGACTGACAGTCGTGAACAGCAGGGCGCAAGCCCTGCTGATTTCCATCCCATTTTTATTACAACGACAGAGTCTAGGGGATCATGGATATCAATCTGATGATCGAAATATCGCCGTTGCTGGTGAAGGCGGCCTGGGTAACCGTCGATATATCGGCTCGAGCCCTGTTTTTCGGCTTCTTCATCGCCTCCGCGCTGGTGGCACTGCGAAGCTCACGAATTCCCCCCATCCGCTGGCTGGCACGCGCCTACATCAGTGTCGTTCGTGGCACGCCCTATTTCGTCCAGCTGCTGCTGGTCTTCTATGGCGGACCCGCCATCGGCCTGCGCCTGGACCCCTTCACCTGCGGCGTGGTAGTGGGCGCCTTCAACATCGGTGCCTACATGAGCGAGGCCATTCGCGGCGCCATCGAGTCGGTAGACAGCGGGCAGAACGAGGCGTCGCGGTCGCTGGGGTTTGGACGCTTCGCAACGCTTCAGCACATTATCATGCCTCAGGCTGCCAGCTTGATGATTCGCTCCATCGGTGTGCTGGCCATTATCCTGGTCAAGAACTCATCACTGGTGTCCATCATTTCGGTCGTCGAGCTGACCTACCAGGCCCAGCGCCTGATCGGCTCCACCTACAAGCCCCTGGAAGTCTTTGCGCTGAGCGCCCTGATGTATATCGTCATCATCTATGCGGTCATGGGGATCGTTGAACTCCTATACCGTCGTGCCACGCGATACACCTATTTATAGAAACGCCAGGCAATCAAAGAGTCAGGCAATAAAACAAACAGGGTAAGCCGCCATGGAATTTGATTTCAGCCCCGTCATTACCTACTTCCCTACTCTTATAAAGGGTATAGGGGCCACGCTTCTGATTGGCCTGGTGGTCGCCATCATGTCAATTATCGGCGGACAGATCGTCGCCGTGATAACCCTCTATACGAGGAAAACCGTTAACTGGCCGCTGCGCTTCCTGATCTGGCTATTCATGACAACGCCGCTGCTTCTCCAGCTGTACTTTCTCTACTTTGGCATTGGTCAATGGATATTGATTCCGGCCATCGTGGTAGGCGTTCTTGGCCTCGGCTTTCACTATATGGCCTACAATGCCGACATCTTCATCGCCACCATAAAGTCGGTCTCGAGAGGTCAGTATGAAGCGTCGCGTTCATTGGGATTTAGCCATATCGCCACCATATTTTACATTATCCTGCCACAGGCGCTCTATCGCGCCACACCCCAGCTCGGCAACAACATGATCATCATGGTCAAGGATATCTCGGTGCTCTCCGCCATCGGTATCGCCGAGCTGGTGTACCTTTCACAGTATGCCATCAGCGTGACGTTTCGCCCCTTCGAGTTCTATATCACGATCGCTGTCATTTACTACTTGATCAACGTACTGATGGAAATCGGACAATCCTGGATAGAGCGCCGCGCCGCCTACCGCCGCTAGCCCTTCCCTAACGAGGACCTGACATGACACACGCGAAAGACACGCCCATGGTGGAGCTAAAGGGAGTCAAGAAACGATTCGGTGACCTTGAGGTACTCAAGGGGATCGACCTCAAGGTCGAACGCGGCAAGATCATATCCATCATCGGACCATCAGGGTCCGGAAAAAGCACGCTGCTACGATCTATCAACAACCTGGAAGTGATCGATGAGGGCAGCATCCTGCTGGATGGCATGCAGGTCAACCGGCCAGACTTGAAGGGACTTGCCTTCGAGCGCCATATCAACCATATACGCCAGAACATGGGCATGGTATTCCAGCACTTCAATCTGTTCCCTCACCTTTCGACGCTGGAGAACGTGACGCTTGCACCGAGAAAGCTGAAAGGCATGGATGCAAAAAGTGCCCGTGAGCTGGGCATGGAGCTACTCGAGCGAGTGGGGCTGGCGGACAAGGCCTCCGTCTACCCCAGCGCCCTGTCGGGCGGGCAGAAACAGCGTGTCGCCATTGCCCGCGCCCTGGCCATGCGCCCCAAGGTCATGCTCTTCGACGAAGCCACCTCGGCCCTGGATCCGGAGCTGGTGGAGGAAGTAAACCAGGTGATGAAGGGGCTAGCCGAGGAGCACATGACTATGCTCATCGTCACCCATGAGATGGGCTTTGCACGTGACGTCTCTGATTGGGCAATGTTCATGGACGGCGGCGTCGTAGTGGAAGCGAACACCCCCGACCACTTGTTCTCCCACCCTGACGAGGAGCGCACCCGCAACTTCTTGCGCAAGCACCTGGGGGCCCAGGCACAGACACAAGGGCAAGCTTGAACCGCAGGTCATCGAAGCCGAATGGAATATGCTCTTGCCGGTAAGAAGCGACATAAGCGAAGAAGGAGGCCATAGGCCTCCTCTCTTGTATATTCGGCAATGCCTTATTCAGGCGCAGTCGGCGGCACCCGAACCGAACATGTCGAAAAGCAGCTCGCGTCCCAGCGAGGTGAGTACGAACCTGCCGGACTCATTGTAGGAAGCGGCTTCGCTACGCTCCAGCACCTGCTGGCAGGCAGCCCAGTCGCCAGACGCCTGGGTGAGGTTCTGGATGGCGCTCCGATCCAGGCCTCGGTGAGGAACGGTAACTGTCTCCAGAACGTGTCCATGGCGGTAAAGGAGTGCGGCCATGTGGGAAATACACTGGCGCAAGCTTCTCTGGATACCAGCGGCTGTGGATGTTTCGTCGGTCATGATGCCTTGTGCTCCTCTCGCAAGAGTTTGCTGCAGCGCATTATACCAATCGAAATGGCTTGCGACCATAGTCTATTGCGACGAAGGTCGAGAGCCTGGCACGCAAAGGGCCATGACCGGCCTGCAAGGCGCAGTCAGCCGCTATCGCAAGGAAAAGCGCAAACGAGAGAGGAAAGAAGGCACCCAAAATGGAGGCAGCCCCGACAGCCACATCCCGGCACACGCGACCACCACTACCGTTGCTCCCTTCCGGGCCTGGCGGGGTTTGCGGCTTAGCGTTGCGGGAGGACCGACGGGGCCACCACTGCACGACATCTGCTGCATGAACTAGGCTAGTAAGACAGCCTGGTGGGCAGTGCCGAACTCGGCGTGGCATCAATGGCTTGCCGAGTGCGGATGCACTATACCAGCGGCCAGGCGGGCCAGCAAGAGCGGCCTCGCCGCCTTGGGCTCGACCATGCTAAGCGTTGACGATTCGTGTAGGGTGGATGGGAAAACGACGACGAAGAACACGACACCGCCAGGAGGCGTATCATGAACAAGGACACCAACAAGGGCTATATTGCACTACTCGGCTGGAGCCTCAGCGCCATCGAAGCCGCAGAGAATTTCGATCGCCGCTACATAGTGGTCGCCCCAGACTGGGCGGAGGAGTATTGCACGAAGCACGACATTCCCTATGTTCCCTGGAATTTCGAGCGCCTCAACGACCGCTCAATGGAGATCGCGGAAACGCTGAATGAGATGGGCGTCGATGTGGCCATCCCCCTGTTCGAGGAAACCGTCGAATGGGCCGGTGCCATCAACTCCCTGCTCATGGACAAGCCGCGCCTATACGGCCAGTCGCTGCTGCTGCGTGACAAGGCGCTGATGAAGCGCCGCGCCCAGCTTGGCGGCATCCGCGTTGGCATTTTCGAGGAAGCCCACGACAAGGGCGATGTCATCCGCTTTCTCAAGCGGGTCAACCAGACCCTGCTCAAGCTCGACGGCGACCCCAACGACCCCATCCACCTCAAGGCCTTCGACAAGGCCGGCTGCCTGGGCCATCGGGTGATCCGCACCCCGGACGAAGTCGATACCATTCCGGACGAAGAATTCCCGGTTCTGATGGAGTCGCACCTGGACGGCTGGGAGTTCGCCGTCGAGGCCTGGATCCACAACGGCAAGATCGCCTTTCTCAACATCTCCGAATACGTGACCCTGGGCTACTCGGTATTCGTGCCGGCCTCTCCGGAACTCGAGAGTTACCGTCCGCAGATCACCGCTCAGATCGAGAAGCTGATCAAGGCCTTCGATATCGACTTCGGCCTGATTCACCCCGAGTACTTCGTCACCAGCGACGGTGAGATGTACTTCGGCGAGGTCGCCTATCGCCCGCCGGGATTCAAGGTGTTCGAGCTGCTGGAGCGGGTCTACGGCTTCAATGCCTATCAGGCCAGCATGCTGGTCTTCGACCCCAAGACCACGCCGGATGAGGTCAAGGCCTTCTTCCCCAGGGAAGTGGAAGATGCCAAGTGCTACGCCGGTTGCTTCGGGGTGTATCCACGTCGCCGCGTCGTCAGCCGCCTGGAGATTCCGGAGGAGGTCGAGGACGATCCCTACTTCGAGTCCCATGAACTGACGCCGCCCATGGAGGAGACCGTCACCAAGCGTACCGCCTTCGGCACCCACTGGGGGCTGATCTACTTCAAGGGCGACGAGGCGGCACGCATGAAGGAACTGCTCAAGAACATGGAAGAACTTGATTTCTATGTCTGATCAAGGCGTCATGTGCACAATGACAGCCTGAAAAAGGAGTCGGCGTGACCACGCACCGACACACGCAAGAAATGAGCACCTCGCCAGCAGGCGACGACAAGCTTCAAGGCCTGCTGGCGAAGCTCGACGAGGCGACCACCCTGCTCGCGCAAGCGCGCGCGTTCACCAAGCCGACGAAGCTACCCCGCGTGCTGGATACCGCACGACGGGTGCTGATGCAGGAGGGTGGCGCCGCCGAAGTCGAGGCCCGCTCCCAGGCACTGGAGGAAGCCGGCGTCTTCGCCGGCTCAGACTGGGATACACCGCAGTACCTGCTGCCCTCCCTGACCACCCATGCCCTCAAGAGTGCCGATCCCAACATGGTGGTGATCGAGTCGCTGAGCGAGCTGCGCCTGGTGGCGGTGGCCAAGGGCGACTATCTGCACCCCCTGATATCCGCCGAGCAGGCCCACCACTACCTGACCCAGGTGCTGGCGCTCAACCTGTGGCTGCTGTTCAGCGCTCCGAGCGAAGCCGAGCGCGAAACCCAAGGACGACTGGCCCAGATACCACGCCAACTGTTTCGTCACCTCGCCGATCGCATCGGCTACGAGCACATCATCGACAAGCTGATCGAGGAGATCTGGCGCATCCTCCAACAGCGCCCGATCCAGGTCGATTCGGTCAAGCAGATGATCACCCAGATCGCCATCTGCCAGGCCGATCCGTCGATCGACCTGGGGATCAGCGGTCAGGGCGCTGACCGCCTGGTCAGTTCGCTGTTTGGCCCTACCCAGGCGTGTCGGGAGGATCCAGGCGTCGAGGTCTACCGCGAGCGGCTCTCCAGCATGGACAACTCGGCCCTGCAAAGCGAAGCCACCGGCTTTGCCCGCGCCATGCATGATACTGGCCTGGCGTCGGCCTACCATCCGGTGCTGATCCGCCACCTGCTCGATCACGGCGATCATCTGGTAGCCGAGGCCCTCGGCCTCTCCTCGACCGGCAGGGACTGCCTGCTCTGCTATCGCGAGCTGGTACATGCACTGATCCGCGGTGCCGTTCACCCGGCAACGCCCCAGGCGGTCTATGGCCTGGCGCTCATGCTCGAGCGCGGCATCCTCTACCAGCCTCCCGTGGCGCCGGCCATGTGGCGCCAGCTGGGCCTCTCGCTCTCCGAGTGGTCCAAGTCGCGGATCGAACTGGCCTATGGCGACGCGGTCTCGCCGCGAGCCAGGTTGCTCGAAGGCGTGCTCTGCATGCTGGGGCTGCCGCTGGGTGTGGGCCAGGGCAACAACCCCACCTGCCAATCGGCGCGCGCCTTGTCGATGTGGGCCTACAACGACCCGGACTACCTGCTGCAGATGGTCGCCTGGGCCGCTCGTGACGACGAGATCATCATGCACTTTGAAGGCATGCCCCTCTCGTCAATGGCCAGCCTGGAAGGAGTCGCCAAGGAGCTGCCGGTGGACCTCGACCCCGTCTCCCTGCTGGTGGTTCCGCACCTGGATCGCATCTATGCCGAGATGGGGCGGCGCTGCATCGGGCGCGAGGGGGATCCCCACCGCTGGGTCAATCCCGAGTTCCACGGCTGGTGGTCCGGCCGCGGCTTTCGCATCAACGTCGATGTGGCAACGGGGCAGCTCCACGACCTGGACGCCTTCCTGCGCCATTTCTACGCCAGCTACCACCCCTACTACAACGGCAACCAGCCCCTGATCCACCCGCAGCCTGCCGGCATCGCCGTGACCGACAGCGCCGCGCGATTCATCGGCTGGCACGCCATTACGGTGCTGCGTGTCACGCTGGACCCCAGCGATGTCATGCGGGCCTATTTCTACAACCCCAACAACGACAGCGGCCAGGACTGGGGCGATGGCATCAAGGTCAGTACCGCCGGCAATGGCGAACGCTTCGGCGAGGCGTCCCTGCCCTTCGAGCAGTTCGCCTCCCGCCTCTACATCTTCCACTACGACCCGCTCGAGCGTGGCGAGCTGCACAAGATCACCCAGGAAGAACTCGACCAGGTGATCGGCTACATCCACCGCAGCTGGGGCTCCGACCGTATCCCGCCAACGGAACTCCAGGCCGACGAGGGACCACGCCCCCCGTCGTAACGTCCGGTTGCGATACCCTCAGCGGCTTCCAGCCGCCCTCCTGCTGATCAGGTATCGCGCCCAGAAGGGCGCGAACACCATAAGGACGACCATTCGCAGCAGGTGATGGAAGGCGACGAAGACAGGATCGATGTCCAGCGCCACGGCGAGTATCGCCATCTCACCAATGCCGCCTGGCGCCAGCGCCAGCAAGGCGACATCGCGAGGCACGCCGATCAGCCGGTGAATCGTCTCGGCGAACAGCGCCAGTACCGCCAGCGCCAGCAGCGTCGCGACACCGGCTTCGAGCAGGTAGCGGCCCAGGCGCGCCCGGGACAAACCCTGGAAACGCGAGCCGATGGCGCTGCCCAGCACCCAGAGCATCACGTTCAGCCCCCAGTCGGGGAGCTGCAGGCTGGCAATATCGAAGCCGGACAGCACCGCGGCAAACAGCAGGGGAGCCAACAGCGACGCGCTGGGCAGCCTGAGCCGGTTACCCAGCATGATCAGCAGCGGCAGCATCAATAGCATCCAGAGGTGAGCCGATGCCACCGCCGCCGCTTCGACCTGGCCGGCGGCACCGCCCTCCCAGAGCCAGAACAGGGGCGGCAGCCACAGCACCACCAGGATGATGCGTAGCGACTGGGCAATGGCGATGCGCTGGGGGTCACCGCCGCACTTCTCGCCCATCAGGATCATCGCGGTCATGGCCCCGGGCGCCGAGGCGAACCAGGCGCTCACCGGGTCGAAGCCGCAGCGACGATACCAGGCCGCCGCCACCGCCGTGGAAACCGCCACGCCGACGAGCAGCAGCGCCGCCGACAGCGGCCAGTCCAGTACCCGATCGGCCAGCTGCGGCGTGACCTGGCTACCCAGCACCAGGCCCAGCACGCCGAGAAAGGCCTCACGAAGGCCTTCGGGGACGCGGACATCGACGCCCCGCGCCGAGACCAGCAGGTTGGCCACCAGCGGACCCAGCATCCAGGCCAACGGCAGGCCGGTGAGCTGGAAAAGCAGCCCGCCCAGCGCTCCGATGCCCAATGACCTCGCCAATGCCCAACCTGCAGCGCGCCCCATTACTCTCCCTTCTGTTAACCGGCTAACGAAATGAGTATGCCATAATGCCGGCCCAGCTTCTTGACACCCATACTTGCCATCTCATCCTTGCACACCTGCTTGCCGGAGACGCCCATGCCCCGCCTCGATCAGCTAGTCGTCAGCCAGGGCCTCGCCCGTTCGCGCACACGGGCCCAGCGACTGATCCGCAACGGCCGCGTCAGCGTTGCCAGCAGCGGACGGGTGCTCGACAAGCCAAGCGAGAAACTCGCCGAAGATTGCCGCCTCACGGTCACGGAGGATCCTGAGGAGCGCTACGTATCGCGGGCGGGACTCAAGCTCGAGGCATTGATCGAGGCGCTGGGGCTCGATCTCGAGGGCAAGTTGATACTGGACGTGGGCCAGTCCACCGGCGGCTTTACCGATTGCGCGCTGCGCTACGGAGCCCGCCATGTGGTCGGCGTGGAGGTAGGCCACGGTCAGTTGGATGCCGAACTGCGTGGCGAGCCGCGGGTCACCTGCCTGGAGGGGCTCAACGCTCGGGCCATGGCCGACGAACCGCGACTCCATGCGGCTCTGACGGCTCAGGGCGCCGAGAGACCCGACATTGCGGTAATGGACGTCTCCTTCATCTCACAGACGTTGATACTGCCCCAGCTCGCCGCCCTGTTGCCCCCTGGTGGCGAGCTGCTCAGCCTGGTCAAGCCGCAGTTCGAACTCGGCCCGGGGGGCGTCGACGGCCGCGGCATCGTGAAGGACCCGGCAAGCTACCTCGCCGTGGAAACCCGGCTTCGCAGCGGCTGCGCTGACACCGGTTTCCGTATCCTTCACTGGCAGGAGAGTCCTCTGCTCGGCGGCGACGGGAACCGGGAGTTCCTGTTACACGCCGTGCGGGAAGCGAAGGACTAGCCAGGCGCACCTACCGCCCGCCATCCCCACCGCCATCACCGCCACCGTCGCTGTCTCCTGCACTGATATCGCCGGGGTCGCCATGGGCCCCGGGAGCGGGGTGGGCGGGATCGATTCGCTGGCCGGCCGGCCCGCTCACCACCTTCCTGCTGGCACCATCGGGGCGATGCAGCCATACCTCGAGCTGGTTGAAGGCAATGTCCACCTCGTGCTCGGCAAACAGCTCCCCGACACGACAGTTGATCTCGTCGGTGGCGTAAAGCCGATCCCCCAGGGCGTTGACGAAGACACGAAGTTCGAAATTCAGCGTGCTATCGCCATAGTCCATGAAGAACACCTGCGGTTCGGGCTCGGCCAGTACCCGCGGATTCTCGTCGGCCGCCTGGCGCAACAGCTGATGGACCAGACGATGATCCGAGCCGTAGGCCACGCCGAAATTGAGTACCACCCGGGTGATCGTATCCGACAGCGACCAGTTGATCAGCTGGTCGGTGACGAAGGTCTTGTTGGGTATGATGATCTCCTTGCGATCGAAGTCGGTCACCGTGGTGGCCCGTATACGGATCTTGCTCACCGTACCGGAGAGATTGCCAAGCGTGATGGTGTCGCCAATGCGCACCGGGCGCTCGAAGAGGATGATCAGGCCCGAGACGAAGTTGGCGAATATCTCCTGCAGGCCGAAGCCGAGCCCCACGCCCAGTGCTGCCACCAGCCACTGTAGTTGGCTCCAGGCCACCCCCAGGGTCGCCAGCGCCACGATGAGGCCGGTACCGACGATGGTGTAGGAGAGCAGCGAGGTGATCGCATAGGCGCTGCCCTGCTTCAACTCCAGCCGCGACAGCACCATTACCTCCAGCAGGCCGGGCAAGTTGCGCGCCATTATCAGCGTGAAGCCGAACACCAGCAGCGCGGTAAAGATATCGGCCACCGAGAGGGCACTGGTGACCAGGTCCGCCCCCACGCCGTCGGAGGCCTCCCAGATGGCAACGCGCTCCAGGTAGCCCAGGACCGTGAGCAGGTCCGACCAGACCAGATAGAGCAGCAGCGCAAAACCGATCAACAGAATCAGTTTGGATAGGCGCAGCGACTGCTGGTTGATCTGCTCCATGTCCAGCGGCGGCTCTTCAACCACTTCCACCCCACCTTCGGCCCCCTCCTGCACCTGCGACCGACGACGAGCCAGCGCTCGCTTGAAGGCCAGCCGGCGGGCCGCCACCGCCAGTCCGCGCACCACCGTGGCCTCGACCAGGATCCACATGGCCAGCAGGTAGAGCGTAATGACAAAGCGCCCCACCAGGCTCAGTGCCGTGTATTCGTAGCCGGAAACGATCAGGCCGACGAGCGCCAGCGGAACCACCGCCAAGACCAGCCCCAGGACCAGGCGGAACAGCTTGACCCCGAAGAACGGCGTATGGGCCATGATCAGGCGTGCCAGCAGTACGCTCATGGCCAGCAGGCCGCCGAGCAGCAACGTCAGCGCCAGGGGGCGCGTGGTGAGGCTGATCTCGCCATCCCGCGCCAGGGTCGAGATCAGCAGTGTCGGCACCAGTGCCAGGCCCAGCCATCGCAGCAGCTCACGCAGCCGGGCGACATATCCCGCCGGCCAATAGAAATGCTTGGTCGCCACGCCGTCACGCACCAGCAGTCGCCGCGACCAGGCAATGAAGGCCCAGGCCAGGGCCAGGTGCCAGAAGGCCAGCCCCAGCCCCGAGGCGATGCCCTGGCCATCGGCCACCAGCGCAGTGCCGAGGCCACCCAGGGCCAGGGGGCCCGGGAGCGCCAGCAATGCGTTCAGCGCGACCGCCTGGGGCGTATGGCCCTGGGAGTCGCTGCGCAGCCGACCTATCTGCTCGTGCAGTGCCACCAGCCTGGCCTGGATGCGTCGGCGTGACCAGAGCAGCGCCAGCGACAGTAAAAGAAAAGGCAACCCGACCAGCGCCTTGGCATCCGGGATCCGCCAGTGATGCGGCAGCGCCTCGCGCCACTCCCCCACCTGCCACTCCAGCACCAGGTTCGCCGGCAGTTGCCGGAACCAGGCCAGATCCAGCGGACGGGTATTGGCGATCCAGAAGAGCTGCTCGTCAATAGTGCTGCGCAGCTCTCTCGACGTTTCCAGCAGCTGCTGCTGGTTGAGCTGGAACTCGATAGCCGAGCTCAACAGGTTGCCATAGCTCTGCTCGAGCTGATCCACCAGCTCACGCCGCGACTGGTAGAGGTGCTGCAGCGACTCGATCAGTGCCGGCGTCACCTCCACTCCCGCCTCCTCCAGGCGCTGGTTGGCCAGGCGCTCGCCCTGGCGCAGCATATCGCGCTGTCGCACCAGGTCGAACTGCCGCAAGCGCAGGTCGGCGATCTCATCCTGAAGGTCGCCCCGGGCATCCACCTGGGGCAGTGAGCGACGCTGTTCACGCAGAATACGCGACAGCAGCAGGCTGCCGCGGATCGCATCGATCTGCTCATTGAGGCTGCGCTGCAGCTGGCGCACATGGTCGAGCTGGCTGCGCAGTGCCAGGCTTTCCCGCACCAGGCCATTGATACGATCATTGGCCCGAAGCAGCTCCAGGCTGAGTTCACGATTGACCTGCTGTGCCCGCTCCAGCACCGGGTGACCCGCCTCGAGCAGCGGGTCGTCCCGGGCGGCATCGGCAATGGCCTGCTCCGATGCAAGCCGCCGCTGCCGATCGATGACGCTCTGCAATATGGCGAGCTCGGTCTCCTGTCGGGTCACCTGCTGCGTCAACAGGTCGCGCCGCTGCTGTGCCAGCTCACGCAGTCGGGTATTGCTGCCCAGCTGGCGCTGGTGCAGCCTCAGGGAGCGCTCGGCCAGGCGCCGCTCGACCTGGCGTTGCCACAGCTGCGGCGCATCTTCGGTCAACCCTTGCCCCTCCAACGCATCCAGCGCGCGCCGGGATCGCTCAGCGGCCTGCATCGCCTCGGAAATGGCCTGCTGTGCCCGCTCGGGAAGCGTCTGGGCAGAAAGCAACTGGGTGTTGACCTCGGCCAGACGGTCCTGGAGCTGCTGCAGCTCGAAAACCGCCTCCTGCTGACGATACTCGAGCTCCTCGAGGGGCTGGTCATCCAGCTCGGTGGCCGACCGCTCGCGCGCGGCCTCCTCTTCCTGCAACAGCTCCCGCTCGAGCCGCATCAGTTCCCCGGGGGCCTCCTCGAGTCGCTGCTCGAGAGCGTTAAGACGCTCTTCGACCCCCGCCAACTGCTCCAGCGCTTCAAGCGTCGCCTCCAATGCCTCGATGGCACGCTGATCGGCTTCACTGACGCTTTCCCCTTCGGCAGGACGCAGTTCGTCCAGGCGCGCCTCCACCGCCGCTCTATCGGGCAAATCTTCATCGGCTACTGCCGCTGCACCCGGCAGCAACAGCAAAGCGGCCAGCAGACAGAGCCCCAGGAACGTGGACCGGATGGCACCGGCAGAAACAGAAATGGCGTACACGATATCCTCTTTGACAAGGGCCCCTTGCCCGGCCCGATTCTCGGCCTACCGGACGAACTTGGCAATGATTGTCGTCAGCAGTTGACTTGCGTCGGCGTCATGGTAGAAACGGAACTCAAATGCCTCGCTTCGAGTTGCCCTAATGACCATTCGTTCCATCCTGTTCGTCGGTGCCAGTCTGCTGGGAGTGCTGCCGCTCGTTGCCCTGGCCCAAGCCACCCCCCAGAGAGATATTGAACGAGAGGCCCTGGAAAGCCGCATCGAGGCCCTGTCCAGCGAACTGGATACCCTTCAGCGCCAGTTGGAAACGCTCCCCGAGGACCCCGAGATGGCGGCCGACCCGGATGACGTGGTACAGGAAGAGATGGCTCAGCGTCGCCAGTTGGAGCGCGAGTCGACCCGCAATCCTTTCGCCATCACGACCCATCGGCGCAACTACCTCTTTCCGCTGAGCTACACCACCAACCCCAATCATCCGGCCTTTCGTGACATCTCGGCCGATAACGGCCCCAACGACCTCGAGGTCAAGTTCCAGTTCAGCGCCAAGGTCAACATCGCCGAAGACCTGTTCGGTGACACCGGCGACGTCTACTTTGCCTTCACCCAGCGCAGCTGGTGGCAGGCCTATAATACCGACGCCTCCTCCCCCTTCCGGGAAACCAACTATGAGCCGGAAATCTTCCTGGACCTGGACACCAACTGGCGCATGTTCGGCTGGACCAATACCCGCAACCGCTTTGCCCTCAACCATCTCTCCAACGGACGCTCCGAACCCTTGTCACGCAGCTGGAACCGCGCGTACCTGGAGAGCGTCTTTCAGCGCGGAGACTGGGCGGTTGCCGTCGCACCGCACTGGCGCTTCCCGGAATCGCAGACCAGTGATGACAACCCCGACATCGACCGCTACATGGGCTATGGCGATGTCACCGTTGCACGGCGCATCAACGGCGACCAGGAGGCCAGCCTGATGGTGCGCGGCAATCCCAGCGCGGGCAACCTGGGCTCACAGATCGACTACTCCTGGCCCTTTTTCGGGAATATCCGCGGGCATGTCCAGTATTACTACGGCTACGGGGAGAGCATGATCGATTACGATCATCGCAACCACCGCCTGAGCGTTGGCTTCAGCCTCAATCCCATGTTTTCCGGCAGCGGCAGTGTCCGTTGAGGCTATCCTTGAACGCCTGCAACACAATGACGTGCATTGAAGTCGCACCAACGAATGCTATGCTGAGCCTGTCATTCATCGTCAAAGGAAGACCGTCATGGCATCTCGCAAGCCCAGTACCGACGACACCACGCATCAACTCAAGGAAGACCTGCACCATCTCACTCAGACGATCGAGGACCTGGTCAGCGCTACCGCCGACGACTCCCGGAGCAATATCAAGGAGCTACGAGCCCGCGCCGAGAAACGACTGAAAGAGACCCGCGACCGACTCGAGTCACGTGGCGAGCGCCTCTATGACGAAGCGCGTGATTCAGTGTCCCATCAGGTGGATGCCTGTGACCGCTACGTTCACGACAACCCCTGGACCAGCGTCGGCCTGGGTGCCGCCGCCGGTATCGTCATCGGCATGCTTATCGGGCGTCGCTGATGGAGTCGAGCCAGGGACCGGTTCAACGGCTATTCAGCGCCGGCAAGCGGCTGCTCAACAGCCTGCTTGCCGTCGGCGAGACGCGCCTGCGTCTCGTCGTGCTCGAGCTCGAAGAAGAAAGAGCACGACTGTTTACCCTGCTGCTGCTATCCGGCCTGAGCCTGCTGCTGATGCTGCTGGGCCTTGGCATGCTGATGCTGCTGGTGGTGGTGATCTTCTGGGACACGCACCGCCTGGCGGCCATTACGATCAGTGCCGCCGTACTGCTCGGAGGGGGTCTCTTGCTTGCCCTGCTGGTGATACGCCTGGCACGGCGCCATACCCTGCTGAAGGATACGCTGGCTCAACTGGCCACCGACCGTAACCTGATGAACCGTGATCTGGTGGAGAGTGCCCGTGACGAGCCGCGCCGCTGAGCGACAGCAGGGCCAGCCCCCCAGCAGGGCCGAACGCAAGGCCCGACTGCTTGCAACCATAGAACAGCAGCGCATCGATATCCTGGTGGAATCCAGCCGCTGGCGCGAAGCCAGCCGGCCCCTCGACGATGGCTGGCGCTCCCTGATGCGGTTCAGGAGTGTCATACTCGCTGCGGGCGGCCTTGCTGTATTGCAGAGCGCCCGACACCCCTCCTCGCTGGTTCGTGTCGGCAAGCGTGTCGCTGCCGGCGCCCTGCTGCTCAATCGCGCACGCCGGCTGTTCAATCAGTTCCGCTGAGATAGGCGGGACACGTCATGGGGAGTTCGACAATGGCACTCGCCATCACCCTGCACATGCTTGCCGCGGTCATCTGGGTCGGCGGCATGTTCTTCGCCTGGATGATCCTGCGCCCGATAGCGGCGAGCCAACTGGAACCGCCGCAGCGGCTGCCGCTCTGGGTTGGCGTATTCAAGCGCTTCTTTCCCTGGGTCTGGTTGACCGTTATCGTGCTGCTCGGCACGGGGCTATGGATGCTCTTAGCCGTATTCGGCATGGCCGGCGCCCGCTGGCACATCCATCTGATGCTGCTCACCGGTCTGGTGATGATGGGCATCTTCGGGTACATCTATTTCGCCCCCTACCCACGCCTCAAGGCGGCAGTGGAAGGTCATGCCTGGCTCGAAGGAGGCAAGCAGCTGGCGGAAATACGCCGCTGGATCGGGATCAACCTGATTATCGGCCTTGTCACCGTGGCGATAGCCTCCGGTGGTCGCTTTCTGTAAAGCCCGATACAACCACTGACGTTTCAGCCTCCGCCGGGCGCCTGGCGGCGCCAGTCGCGATGGGAACTCGGAGCGCCGAACCGAGCGCTCCAACAGCGAATCTCTCCACCGACGGCGCCACGCCGCTGTTGGAGTATCTTTAGATCACGACTGGAGGCCGAAGGCCTCCCGGCGGTGTTGCCGATGCCGGCGACCACTGCCAGCGTTGCGGCCTCCGCCAAGGCGCCTGCAGGCGCCAGTCGCGACGCGGAGCGGCGCTCCAACAGCTGTTTTTTCCTGCCTTGGCAATGACCGCCGAGGCGCCTGGCGGCGCCAGTCGCGGTGGGAACTCGGAGCGCCGAACCGAGCGCTCCAACAGCGTTTTTTCTAATGTTGAAGCAGCTTCAGCTCGCGACTGGAGGCCGAAGGACTCCCGGCGGTGTTACCAATGCTGGAGATTGCCGCCAGCGTTGGCAGCTTCCGCCAAGGCGCCTCCCGGCGCCAGTCGCGACGCGGAGCGGCGCTCCAACAGCTGTTTTTTCCTGCCTGGTACTGACCGCCGAGGTGCCTGCCGGCGCCAGTCGCGACGCAAAGTCGGAACACTGAACCGGGCGCTCCAACAGCTGCTTTCTTCACCGATGGTAACTACCCGCTATAGGGAAGCCGAAGCCGGGCTGGCCGCCTTTCGCTTCATCCCCGGGACCCATTTCATGCAGCTTTCCCCGCGCTTTAGCCGGCGTTCGACGAACTGTCGGGTACGGCGCTGGCCATCGCTGCTGTCGCAGGACCAGACGGCTAGGGTGGCGACAAACAGGCTGGTCAGTGCCACCTCCTCGACCTGAGCCCGCCGGGTACCATAGCGCGCTTCCAGCCGGGCGGCTTCGCGCAGCCACTGCACGGTGCGCGACAGGTCGAAGGCCATGGGTACCCAGGTATGCAGATGCGGCAGGTGGGCCTTGGTCCGCAGCATCTGCACGGTGACCCGGCGATGGGCGGCGAAGGCGTCGAACCACGCCAGCAGGCAGTGCTCGATGCGGATCCGCTCAGGCCAGTCCTCGAAGGTGTTCGGTTTCTCCGCCAGCATGGCCCGCCAGCCACGCTGGAACCAGGCGTTGGCCACGTCATCCATGTCGCGAAAGCGCTCCAATACCACGGACATCGGCAATTCGAGACTGTGTGCGACCTCGGAGAGACGCACTGCCTGCCAGCCCCGCTCTTCTGCCTGGCGCACGGCCTCATCGACGATATGGTCGGCGAACGGAGACGCCTTGGAATCGGAGGAGTCCTGAATCGCTATCATGGTCATGGCGGCCCTCTGCTTACAGCGTGGTTCTGTTATGCAGCATAGACCGGAATTCCGGCGAAGCCATCAGGCGGCACGCTCCAGATAATGGATGCAAAACAGCGCGTGGCGATCCGTCCAGTAAGCCCGCGGTACGAAGCCAGCTCCTCCGGCAAGCTTACGAAAGCCGGTAATGCTGTACTTGTACGAGCTTTCGGTATGCAGGGTCTCGCCCTCCTCGAAGTCGACCCGCTCCCCCGCCACGCGGATGGCCTGGTTGTGCAAGCTCACCAAATGCATCTCGATGCGTGAATCGGCCTCGTTGTAGAAGGCGCTGTGACGAAACGCCTGCGGCTCCACCTCGGCCTCGAACTCATGTCGCAGTCGTTCCAGCAGGTTGAGGTTGAAGGCCGCGGTCACACCGGCGGCATCGTTATAGGCAGCATCGAGAATCGCGCGGTCCTTGATAAGGTCGACGCCGATCAGCAGTCCACCGCCGGCGGGCAGTAGCGTCGCCAGCCCCTCAAGGAAGCCTTTTGCCTCCTCGGGAGTGAAATTCCCTACGCTCGAACCGGGAAAAAAGGCCACCGGACGTTCTCCCGCCAGCCCCTCCGGCCAGGTCATGGGGCGCGTGAAGTCGGCGCAAGCGGCGTGGACCTCAAGCCAGGGGTAATCCTTTGCCAGGCGATGGGTGCTCGCCAGCAGAAAGTCACGAGAGATATCCACGCCCAGGTAGCAGACTGGATTCAGCGCTTCTAGCAACAGGCGCACTTTGCGGCTGGCGCCGCTACCCAGCTCGATGAGGGTCGCGTCACGGCCCACCATCTCGGCAATATCAGCGGCAGCCGCGCGCAGGATCGCCTCTTCGGTGCGGGTCAGGTAGTACTCCGGCTGCTCGCAGATGGCAGCGAACAGCTCGGAGCCGCGTCGGTCGTAGAAGAGCTTGGGGGAGGTATGCTTGGGCGTAGCGGCAAGCCCGGCTAGCAGTTCCTCGCAAAGTGAAGCCGCTGCCTCCGGCGGATGCTGGTTGTGAAAGTGTACGAGCGGGTCCATGTCATACCTCTCTGGCTAACCGAAAACCGGAAAATGCCCAGCGTGCCTGGGTTGGGTAGAAGTGGGTACCCGGCAGGGAACGAAAGCCCGGATAGGGCCGGTAGGCACACTCCTGATGACTAACCACATCCGGGACGAACCGATTTTTCCAGCTTAGCAATGCCCCAGAGAATATCCGGTTATGTTGGGTAAGGTTTTTCGTGTGCCTCTCGTTTACAGTGAAAGCCCACACGCCACCCCCGAGGCCCAGGCCCACTGGAAGTTATAGCCGCCAAGCTCACCGGTCACGTCGAGCACCTCGCCGATAAAGCGCAGCTGAGGCAAGCCCTCGACGCTGAAGTCCTTCGAGGAAATCGGCGCAGTGTCGACACCGCCCAGGGTCACCTCGGCCGTACGCCAGCCTTCGGTGCCGGCAGGCTTTACCCGCCAGCGGTTCAGGTGCTCCTGCCACGCCGCGATGCGCGCATTGGAGAGATCGGCCAGGACCGGATCCTCGCCGTGCCATTCGCCCAGGGACTGGGCCAATCGCTTGGGCAGGCGCTCGCCCAGCCAGGTGGAGAGCTGGCGTCTTGGGTTTTGCCGACGAGCGGCCGTCAGGGCCTCTCCCACGTCGATGCCGGGCAGCAGGTCTATCTCGAGTTCGTCGCCTGGCAGCCAGTAGCTGGAAATCTGCAGCATGCCCGGCCCCGAGAGGCCGCGGTGGGTAAACAACAGGGGCTCGCGATAGCGTCGCTCACGCCCCGGCCCCTGTCGCTGGCCATCACGCAGCGCGCTGACCGCCACATCGCAGGACACGCCCGAGAGCGCCGCCGCACGTGCCTTCCACTGTGAGGTCAGCGTAAACGGCACCAGCGCGGGGCGGGTGTCGGTGACCGCCAGGCCGAACTGCCGGGCGATGTCGTAGCCGAAGCCGGTCGCCCCCATGGTGGGAATCGACAGGCCCCCGCAGGCCACCACCACGGCACCGGTCTCGATGCGGCCCAGTGATGTCAGCACTTGCATCCCCTCCCCCTGCCGCTCGACCCGCTCCACCGAGCACTGCAGGCGAATATCGACCCCGGCCCAGTCGCACTCGGTGAGCAGGACATTCAGGATTTCCTTGGCGGAATCGGCGCAGAACAGCTGTCCAGGGGCCTTTTCCACGTAGTCGACCCCGTGGCGCTCGATCAGCTCCACGAAGTGCTCTGGCCGGTAGCGCTTCAACGCCGAGATGCAGAAGTGCGGGTTGTCTGAAAAAAAGTTGGCCGGGCCAGTCGACAGGTTGGTGAAGTTGCAACGCCCCCCGCCGGACATGAGGATCTTCTTTCCCGCCTTGTTGGCATGGTCGACGACCAGTACCCTCCGCCCGCCGTAACCGGCCGTCAGCGCGCACATCAGACCGGCGGCGCCCGCCCCGATCACCACCACGTCATAGGTCATGCGCACATGTCTCCCGGCCATGCTGTCAGGGCGCGCATTCTAGCAGCCGCATGCGACCGCGCCCATTCAGGTCCTCTCAATTAGAAACAGTGTCGCCAAGCTGTGCTAGGGTCAACAAGCCAACCGAAGAAACATCACAATCAAGAAAAGAGGTTCAATAATGACGTATCCGAAGAAGGCAATGCTGGGCGGCGCTCTGCTGGCTACCACTCTGATGACGGGCGGCCTGGTGCAGGCGGACGACTTCCCGAGCCAGCCACTGACGATGGTGATCGGCTTTGGCGCCGGGGGGAGCACCGATATCCAGGGTCGTGTTCTGGCCAATGTGCTGGAGGATGAGCTGGGCCAGCCGGTCAACGTGGTCAACCAACCCGGTGCCGGCATGGGCGTGGCTCTAACGCGCCTGGTCAATAACGATGACGAGGGCTACACCTTCCTCTACGGTCCTACCTCGCCGATTACTTTCGGCCCCCTGGCGACCGAGGTCGACTACGACATGGATGACTTCCGCTATATCTCGGCGGTCTCCCTGGCGCAGGCCGGTATCGTCACCGGTGAAGATCGCCCCTTCGGCGACAGCTGGGAAGAGCTGCTCGATTATGCCCGTGAGAACCCGGGGGTCAGCTATGCCACCCAGACAGCCCAGGATAGGCTGATCATCGACTATATCGCCGAGCAGGAGGGGTTGGACCTGCGTATCGTGCCGACAGCCGGCGGGGCGGGCATGGCCCCACTGATCCTGTCCGGTGATGTCGATTTCGCCTATAGCGGGGGCACCCACTCTGGCTATGCCGATTCCGGAGAGATGCCCGTACTGCTGAGCCTGGCAGAGGATCGCCTCGTCGCCTTCCCAGACGCTCCGACTCTGGTCGAAGCCGGCTACGACATCACGCCGGGCGACATTCTCATGGCGGCCCTGCCGAAGGGCGTGCCCGATGAGCGTGCAGAGCGCCTGGCCCAGGCCCTGGAAGCGGCGACACAGGACGAGCGTTTCATTGAAGTGACCGAGGAGCGTCTGCTGCTCCCGGTCAATTATATGGACGAGGAGGAACTGACCGACACGCTCTATGCCCAGCGTGACGCTTTCGCCGAGCTGATCGACGAAATGGGAGGGGTTGAAGCGCCAGAGTGACCTTGCCGCCGGCTCCTTTCCGGGGCCGGCATTTCCGCCTCACATCTCTTCTCTTCTCTTCTCTTCTCTTCTCTTTTTTGTACAATATACGTACAATTAAATCTGACTGCGTCACTGTCACTGCGTGGAACTTGTGAATTGTTGCCACACTTCCACCAAGCCGCGTGGCTAGTATTATCACGGTGCCCCAAAGGATTGGGTCGTCTCTCAGTCATGCATCGTCCGATTCGCCACAAGAGCCCCGATGAAAACGATTTCACGCCTCAAGCCCCCCAAGTGGCACGACACAGTGTTGTTGCTGTCATCGTTGTTGCTGCTAACACTCGCTCTGCTTTTGCTGAGCCTGCCGCTTGCCGCTCAGGAGCGCACCGCGGTGATTGCCTCCCGCGTGACGCTGGAGCCCTGGTCCGACCCCCTCGAGGCGCTGGGCACCCTGCGCGCCGACGAGAGCGTCACCCTGTCTGCCACCGTTACCGAGATCGTCGCCGAGCTCAATTTTCGTGACGGTGACCTGGTGGAAGCCGGCCAGCTGCTGATCCGCCTGGAGGATGGCGAGCAGCAGGCACAGCTGCGAGCCGCCCAGGCCCAGCGCGACGAGCGACGCAGCGCGGTCAACCGGCTCACCCAGCTGCAGGAACGCAACATGGCGCCCCGCGCCGACGTCGAGGACAGCCAGGCACGACTGCGCCAGGTGGAAGCCGAGATCCAGGGACTGGAGGCGCGCCTGACGAACTACCAACTGCGCGCCCCCTTCGACGGCCGGGTGGGCTTTCGCAACATCAGCGTGGGCAGCCTGGTCACCCCCGGTACCCAGCTGGTAACCCTGGACAAGACCGACGTGATGAAGCTCGACTTCAACGTGCCTGAGGTCTTTCTGGCGATCCTCGAGCCTGGCCTGCCACTGACCGCGCACAGCGCGGCCTTTCCCGACGATGTCTTCGAGGGCGAGGTAGCCAGCGTCGGCTCGCGGGTCGACCCGGTCAGCCGCAGCGTCAGCGTTCGCGCCGAGCTGGCCAATCCCGAGCTTCGGCTGCGCCCGGGCATGCTGATGGAGGTCGTGGTCCAGCGCAGGCCCCGACAGGCCGTAGTGGCACCCGAGTCGGTACTCGTTCCCAGCGGTGACCGACAATATGTGATGGTGATTGATGAAGCCGACGGCAACCGACTCGAGCGCCGCCGCGTCACCGTGGGAGAGCGCCGTACCGGTCAGGTCGAGATACTCGAAGGCCTGGCCGAGGGTGAACTGGTGGTCAACCATGGATTGCAGCGTGCCCGGGAGGGGGACAACGTGAGGCTGCTGGGCATCGCCGACGACGATGCCACGATCCGCAAGATACTCGAGCGGAACCGCAGTGAGGAAAGCTCCTGATGCGGCTCTCGGACCTATCCGTCCAGCGCCCGGTGATGGCCACCGTCCTGGCCCTGCTGATCGTCGCCTTCGGCCTGCTGGCCATGCAGCGCCTGCCGCTGCAGGAGTACCCCTCCATCGACCCGCCGGTGGTCAGCATCGACACCCGCTACCCCGGCGCCTCGGCCAACGTGGTCGAAACCCGGATCACCCAGTTGCTGGAAGACCGCATCGCCGGGGTCGAGGGCATCCAGCTGATCACCTCCTCCAGCGAGGATGGCCGTTCACGGATCAACATCGAGTTCCGCCTGGACATGGACATCGATGCTGCCGCCAACGACGTACGCGACCGCATCTCCGGCGCCCTGCGCAACCTGCCCGACGAAGCCGACCCGCCGGAAGTGCAGAAGGCCGACTCCAGCGAGGAGGTGGTGCTGTGGCTCTCCCTCTCCGGCGACGACTACACGATTCCCGAGCTCACCGACTATGCCGACCGCTACCTGGTGGACGGCTTCTCGGTACAGCCCGGCGTGGCAAGGGTACGCGTGGGGGGCGGACGGGAGTATGCCATGCGGGTGTGGCTCGACCGCAATGCGCTGGCGGCCCGCAACCTCACCGTGGGCGATGTGGAAAGCGCCCTGCGTGCCGAGAACGTGGAACTGCCGGCCGGGTCGATCGAGTCCCGCGATCGGCAGTTCATGGTTCGCCTGCCGCGCACCTTCAACCAGCCCGATGATTTCGAGCGCCTGGCGCTGACCCAGAGCCCCGATGGCTACCTGGTTCGCCTGGGCGATGTGGCGAGAGTGGAAATTGGCTCGGTGGATGATCGCTCGATCTTCCGCGCCAACGGCGTGCCGATGGTGGGCCTGGGAATCATGAAACAGTCCACCGCCAACGTGCTGGAGGTCTCCGAGGGCGTGCAGGCGGAGCTGGCGCGGGTGCAGAACAGCCTGCCCCAGGGCATGTCGCTCTCCCTCAACTATGATGCCTCGGTCTTCGTTTCCGGCGCCATCCAGCAGGTGGTGATCACGCTCGTCATCGCCATGGGTCTGGTGGTCGTGGTGATCTTCCTGTTCCTGGGCAACGTACGCACCACCCTGATACCCGCGGTAACGGTGCCGGTGGCGATGGTCGGCGCCTTCATGGCCCTGGCCCTGATGGGCTTCTCGATCAACCTGCTGACCCTGCTCGCCCTGGTGCTGGCCATCGGCCTTATCGTCGATGACGCCATCGTCGTGCTGGAGAACATTCACCGCCGCATGCACGACTACGGCGAGACTCCGCTGGTGGCGGCCTTCCGCGGCACCCGCCAGATCGCCTTTGCAGTCATTGCCACCACGCTGGTGCTGATCGCCGTGTTCGTGCCGCTGGGTTTCCTGCAGGGCAACGTCGGTCGCCTGTTCACCGAGTTCGCCTTGACCATGGCCGCCGCCGTGGCCATATCCAGCGTGCTGGCGCTCTCCCTGACCCCGATGATGGCCTCGAAGATTCTCAAGCCTTCGATGCACGAGGGCCGCATCGCCCTGGCGGTCCAGTGGCTGCTGGAATTCACCCAGCGCATCTATCGTACCCTGCTGATCTGGATACTCAGGGCGCGTGCCGCGGTGCTGGCGGTATTCGTGGCGCTGATTGCCGCCACCGTCTGGCTCGCCGACCTGCTGCCCAGCGAATACACCCCGCAGGAGGATCGCGGCAGCTTCATCATCCTGGTCAACGGCCCGGAGGGGGCCACCTTCGACTACATCATGGATTACATGGATGAGATCGAGACCCGGCTCGATCCCATGCTTGAGAGCGGCGAGCTCGAGCGAGTGGTGGTGCGCGCCCCACGCGGCTTCGGCAACATCGAGAATTTCAACAACGGCTTCGCCATCATCAGCATGTCCCCCTGGGGCGAGCGTCGCGATGCCTGGTCGATCATGGACGAGGTTCGCCGGGAGCTGGCCGACCTGCCCGGGGTGCAGGCCTTCCCGGTGATGCGCCAGGGCTTTGGCCAGCGCATCAGCAAGCCGGTGGAGTTCGTGCTGGGTGGCGGCACCTACGAAGAGCTTGCCGAGTGGCGCGATACCCTGATGGATCATATCCGCGAGGACAACCCGAGGCTGATCGGACTGGACAGCGACTATCGCGAGACCCAGCCACAGCTGCGCGTCGATATCGACTACTCCCGTGCAGCAGACCTGGGGGTCACCGTTACCGAGATCGGCCGCACCCTCGAGGTGCTGCTGGGCGGGCGCAACGTGACGCGCTATCTGGACAACGGCCAGGAGTACGACGTCATCGTCGAGGGTGACCGGGGCAGCCAGGCCAGCCCCCGCGCGCTGGACAACATCCAGGTGCGCTCGGCGCGCTCGGGCGAGCTGATTCCCCTGGCCAGCCTGGTGAGCTTCTCCGATTTCGCCGGTGCCAGCACCCTGAACCGCTTCAACCGGCTGCGCGCCATCACCATCGAAGCCAACCTGGCCGACGGCTACTCCCTGGGTGAAGCCCTGGATTACCTGGAGGTCGCCGCCGCCGAGGTGCTTCCCGGACAGGCCCAGACCGATGTCAGCGGCGCCTCCCGCGACTTCCGCCAGGCCAGCGGTGCCACTACCTTCCTGCTGATCCTGGGTGCGCTGGTGGTATTCCTGGTATTGGCGGCTCAGTTCGAGAGCTTCATCCACCCCTTCGTGATCATGCTTACGGTGCCTTTGGCCATGAGCGGCGCCATGCTGGGGCTGTTCGTCACCGGCCAGTCGCTCAACATCTACAGCCAGGTAGGCCTGGTGATGCTGATTGGCCTGGCGGCCAAGAACGGTATCCTGATCGTGGAGTTCGCCAACCAGCTGCGCGACGAAGGCCTGGCCTTCCGCGACGCCCTGCTCGACGCCGCGGTGACGCGCCTGCGCCCGATCCTGATGACGGCGGTGACCACCATGGCCGGCTCGATCCCGCTGATCGTTTCCAGCGGCGCCGGCGCCGAGTCGCGCATGGTGATCGGCACGGTGATTCTCTCCGGCGTCGCCGCCGCCACCCTGTTCACGCTGTTCGTGGTGCCGGTGGCCTACGACCTGCTGGCTCGCCACACCGGCTCCCCCGGCGATGTGAAACGCCGCCTGGAAGCGGAGATGAGCGTCGGCCCGGCCGCCCGAAGCGATGGAACCCACCATCAGGACGGCACCGACAGTCAGAAGGCATGAACGACGAAGGCCACCCAGAGGTGGCCTTCGTGTATGCCGCTGCTGGCGATCGTTCAGCAGTCGCCGAGGCGCTCGCCTTCGATCGTCGTGTTCATGGTCATCTCACCCATCGGCGAGTCGGTCTGGATATTGACGCTGCCTTCGACGCGCTCGCCCAGGAAATCCATCCGGCCGTCGATATCGGCCTGGCCACCATCGGCGTGGCACACCATCTTGTAATCGACACCGTCAGCGGAGACGTTGTGCTCCAGCAGCTCACACCCCTCTTCCACTTCCAGGAACTGGAAGTCGGCATCGTCGAGGTCGCCCTGCACGATGCACTCCTGATGGCTCTCGGTCTGGTCGGGGATCGGCATATCGCCTTCGACCGATGTGGTACTGGTGAACTGCCACTGGCCGGGTACGATATTGGGCGATTCTGCCACGGCGGTCAGCGGCAACATCAGCACGGTAGCGGCAAGCAAGGAACGAAAGGGCATGAAGACTCTCCAGTGGTTTAGTGAAGGGCGGAAGAAGACAGGCCGCCGGTAATATCTGATACGTGATACAGCTTACCCTAGACAAGGAGCCGGTGGGAAAACCCAGCGCGGCCCTATCACGTACCATGGGTACAGGAGACCTGGCCCACCTGCAGCTCCGCCACCGGCTGCGGCCTGCCGAAGAGATAGCCCTGGAAGGCTTTGCAACCGTTTGCCAGAAGCCACTGGTGCTGCGCCTCGGTCTCTACCCCTTCTGCGGTCACGTCAAGCCCAAGGCTAGCCGCCAGGGTGATGGTGGCCTGGACAATCGCGGCATCCACCGGGTCGTCAAGCACGCCGTCGACGAAAGCCTGGTCGATCTTCAATTCATCCAGTGGCAACCGCTTGAGATAGTTCAGCGAAGAGTAACCCGTACCGAAGTCATCCAGGGCAAAGCGGATGCCGATCTGATTGAGCCGCAGCATGATTTCGCGTACCCGCTGGTGATCATCCATCAGCAGGCTCTCGGTCACCTCCAGCGTCAGTCGACAAGGATTGGCAGCCGTTTCTTTCAGTATTTGCTGGACTCTCACCACGAAATCCGGCTGATGGAATTGCACGGAGCTGACGTTGACGGCAATGCTCAAACTCTCCCGCTCCGGCTCCTGTGCCCAAACGACAAGCTGCCGGCAGGCGGTTTCGAGGACCCAGTACCCGATCGGTAGAATCATTCGATTCTTTTCCGCCAAGGGAATGAACATGCCGGGCGATACCATGCCACGCTGCGGATGCTCCCAGCGAATCAACGCCTCGACCCCGGTGACACGTGAAAGGGAGTCCACCTGCACCTGGTAGTGAAGGCGAAACTCATCCCGAGCGAGGGCCAGGTGCAGATCGGCTTCCAACTGGACACGTGCCATCACCGTGGCCTGCATGGCGGAATTGAAGAAGCGCAGGGTATTGCCTCCCGCCCCCTTGGCCTGTTGCAACGCCATGTCGGCCTGTTGCATGGCGCTCTCCACGCTGGTCTCGCCGTCGGCGAACAGCGTGACGCCGATGCTGCCGGTAATCGGCAGGGTCAGCGCCTGCTCCTGATCCTGCTGGGCTTCCTGAATGCGGGCCAACAGCTTTTCCGCCACAAGCTCGGCAGCATGAGCCGCCTGCTCCTGATCGGGATCCAGGTCGTGAATCAGCAGAACGAATTCATCGCCCCCCAGCCGCGCCAGGGTGTCGCTCTCTCGTACCGCACGCGAAAGGTGGTCGGCAACGTGACGCAGGAGATGATCGCCCTGCGAGAGCCCCTGAGTGTCATTGACCAGTTTGAAATTATCCAGGTCAATGAACATCAGTGCCGCATAGCGATCCGTGCGCCGGGACCCCTTGACCACCATTTCCAGACGATCGAGCATCAGGCGCCGATTGGGCAGGCCGGTCAGCGGATCATAGAAGGTCAGGCGATAGTTGCTTTCCTGGATCGCATGGCACTCGGTGATATCGGTGGCTACACCACACGGCAAATAATCCCTGCCATCTGAATCGTTGGCCAGTTTCACCTTGTCGGCCGGCGAGTGAGCGGCCCTTCGGGAACCCACGCGCCGGCCCCACCAGGCGCCGCACGCTGCCGCCAACGCCAGGCCTACAAGGGCGACGATGGCAAGCACCGCCCAACTGGAGGCAGGCACCAACGCTGCCCCCTCCACGCTGCCTGCCGCTGTCGACGACAGCCCAGCCAGCATCCCTGCGAGCGCGTACCGTCGAACGATCGACAGCAAGCCAGTCAATGACATTACGTCACCATTTTAAGTTTATAACACTATGTATAGCAGAAAAATCTGAAATGACCGACAGATAACCGACTGATGCCATGTACGAATCTGCACCAACCTCCATTAGTCATCGCCTGTTGCCTGTGACCGTGCCCAGCGAGGATACTGTATATAATGACAGCATTCGCGAGACCAACTCATGTCACACGATACGATCCTTTCTGCACACCCTGCACCGCCCTCCCTTGCGCTGCCCTACCCGCTTGCCCTGGGCCGCGCCGGCCTCGCCGGTTTTCCCAGCCCGGCCCAGGACTACGAGGGCCGCACGCTCGACCTCAACGAGCGCCTGGTGAAACGCCCCTCGGCCACATTTTTCATGACCGTCACCGGTGACAGCATGATGCGCCTGGGCATCCACGAAGGCGACCTGCTCTTGGTCGATCGCTCCATCGATCCCCGGCCCGGCCATATCCTGGTGGCCATGGTCGACGGCGAGATCACCGTGAAGCGGTACGAGCTGCTCGACAACCGGCCGCATCTCTGCTCGGGCAATACACGCTATGCCCCGATCTCCCTTGAGAACCTCGACTGCCAGGTATGGGGCGTGGTGCGCGCCGTCATCCACGAGTATCCGGTATGAGCATGATCGGCCTGGTGGACTGCAACAGCTTCTACGTCAGCTGCGAGCGTGTGTTCCAGCCACGGCTGGATGGCCAGGCCGTCGGTGTGCTCTCCAACAACGACGGCTGCCTCATCGCCCGCTCCAACGAGATCAAGGCTCTCGGCATCGCGATGGGCACGCCCGCCTTCAAGCTCCAGCACCTGGTGCGCCAGGGCCGGATTCACCTGCTCTCGAGCAATTACGAACTCTACGGCGACATGAGCCAACGGGTTCAGAGCGTGCTTGAGGAGTACGCGCCCAACGTCGAGCCCTACTCCATCGACGAGATGTTCCTACGCTTCGACGGCTTCGAGCCGACGCAACTGCTTGACCATGCCCGGCAATTGCACCATAAGGTGCGACAGTACACCGGCATCCCCGTATCGGTGGGCATTGCCCCCACCCGCACCCTGGCGAAGCTGGCCAACCGCGCGGCGAAGAAAATCCCGGCCTACGGCGGCGTCTGCGTGCTCCAGGCCGAGAGCACGGAAACCCGCGCCCTGCTGAAGCGCCTCGAGCTGGGCAAGTTCTGGGGCGTGGGCCGACGGCTGGCCGAGCGCCTCGCCATGCTGGGCATACACACCGGCTGGGACCTCGCCCAGGCTGACCCCAAGCGCATCCGCCGACAGTTCAGCGTTACCGTCGAGCGCACCGCCCTGGAGCTGCGCGGCATCCCCTGCATCGAGATGAATGACTTCCATGAGCCCCGCCAGCGCATCATGACCAGCCGGTCGTTCGGCAAACTGACCGACAGTCTGGACGAGATACGCGAAGCGATCCGTCAGCACGGCCAGCGTAGCGCCGAGAAGCTGCGCAGACAGGGCAGCCTCGCCCGTGCGGTACTGGTGTTCCTCAAGACCAACCCGTTTCGTGACGACCTGCCCCAGTATTCGCCCAGCCTGGCCGTCGAGCTGCCCCGCCCCACCGACGACAGCCGCAACATTCTTGACGCCGCCGGTACCGCCCTGCAGCGCATCTACCGCAAGGGCTACCGGTACCAGAAAGGGGGCGTGATGCTGCTCGACCTCATCGACGCCGATCGGCAGCAGCTCTCGCTGCTCGACACGCCACAGAGTGACGCCGACCGGCAGCGTAGCCAGAAGCTGATGGGCGTGATGGATGAACTCAATCAACGCATGGGCCGCGGGACCGTGAAGCTCGGCACGCCCAGCCCAGGCGCTGCCTGGCACCTGCGCTGCGACAACCTCACCCAGCGCTATTCGACGCGCTGGGAAGAGCTTCCCGCGGCAAGAGCCACATAACAAGAAGCCCGGCCGTGAGGCCGGGCTAAATCTTCGCTTCCTTTCCACTGCCTCAAGCATCCTGCCTGAGCATCCCTTGGTGCGTGAGTCTCCCTGACTCGGCCTTCCCTGTAGAGCCTCCTTGCCCGATGCGCTCACTATGACAGCTACGAAGGGAGATCACTATTACCCGGGGATACCATTTCTGTAAGAGATTACCGACACGTGCTGTAAGCAAATGCGCTCGCACCGGACCGGAATGAATGGACAAGCTACGCACCCGAGGCCACGGTGATGGGTATCTGGAAATCCCGGGGCATTCACCTTGCACTTCTGGAGATGCAATGACTCTTTTTGCCCCTCAGTAATACGAGAGCGCTGCCGATGAATACTGCATGACGATATTTACCCATCTCATGATCGACCCCCATGCCCTGGGGGCCATTCAGGGCGTGCATTACGCTCCCCTCGTGCTCGTTTCATGGGCTGTCGCGCTGGCAGCCGCCTATACCGGACTGGACATTATCAATCTCGTCGGCACGCTCAAGCGAGCAGGTTGGCGCTGGCTCTGGCTGATTGCCGGAGCCAGCGTAATGGGCCTTGGGGTATGGAGCATGCATTTCACTGGCATGCATGCCTATCAGCTTGATTTTACCGTCACCCATGCACCAGCCCTGACCGTGCTGTCCATTATTCCCGCCATGCTGGGGAGCCTGGCGGTCATGCTGGTACTGTCCCGGCAGAAAATCCCGCCCCACCGCACCTCGCTGCTGGCCGGGGCCGGCCTGGGGCTCGGCATCGGGCTCATGCACTACACCGGCATGGCCTCCATGCGCATGCCTGCCGAGCTCTACCACTCCCTTGGGCTATTCCTGGTCTCACTGGGCGTGGCCATCGGCCTTGGCATCCTGAGCGTCTATGCCTACCGCCTGTGCCGCCAGGAGTGGGGCCAACAGCGTGCCAGGACCGGCGCTCTCATCTCGGCGCTATGTGTATCGCTTGCCATCAGCGGCATGCACTACGTGGCCATGCAGGCAGCCTGGTTCGTGCCACTACCGGGCGCCACAGCAACTTCATCGACGGAGTCACACTGGCTGATCTACCTGATCAGTGGCAGCGCCTTGCTGACAGCGCTGCTTACCATCGCCGCCTCTCGGGTTCAGCGTCGCCTGCAGGCCAGTGAGCATCATCAACACATGACACGGACCCAGCTACTGGAAGTTATCTCGGCACTGCGCGATGGAGTGGTGCTATTCGACGATCGGACCCGCATTCGGCTCTGCAACCAGGCTTTCGAAAAACTGCTGGGATTGGAGCATCAGGACACGACCGGGCGCTCTCTGTGGGAGATGGCGTATGTCGATGACAGCCGGGTATTAAATCGGCGCATCCAGCAATCTCTGGCGGAGAAAGGCGAGTGGAGCGGCCTGATCGAGGCACAGCACCGCGATGGCACCTCCTTTCCTGCCTGGCTGAGCGTCAGCCAAGTGCGCTACGCCGACAGTGAAGAACGGGACTACGTAGCGCTGCTCAGTGACCGCTCCGCCGAACAGCAGGCCCAGCAGCGGATACTCTATCTTGCCTACCATGATTTTCTGACCGAGCTTCCCAACCGCCGAGCCCTGCAAGAACGACTTGATGGCTCCAAGAAGCTGCCCGGGCCCGCCGGCTCACTGGCTCTGTTGGTGCTGTTCGACATCGACCGCTTCAAGTTTCTCAATGATAGTCTGGGACAGGACGTCGGAGACGAGATGCTTCGCCAGTTGGCCGCTCGTCTGCGTGGCTGGGCCAGCAACGATCTGTTCGTGGCACGGCTAGATGGGAATGAATTTGCCCTTCTGACCCCGCTTTCGACGCGGGATCAGTCCACTGCGGAACATCAAGCACACCGCCTTACCGACCGTGTCATGGCCTCTCTTACCGCGGACTACCAGCTCCAAGGCCACACCTATCCGTGCCGAATCAATGTCGGCATGCTGATCTTCTCGCCCCATCCGGGGGGAGGAACCACACACCTATTGAAGCGCGCCGGCCTGGCCATGCTGGAGGCCAAGCGCGAGCGCAATGGTTCCCCTCGGCTGTTCTGTCCCGCGCTGGAGAAGGAGCTGGAGGAGCGCCTTGCTCTTGAACGTGAGCTTCGTCTCGCTATCGACAGCGATGAATTCCACCTGCACCTGCAGCCCCAAGTGGATGCCGTGCAAGGAGTGGTAGGCGCTGAAGCCCTGATCCGTTGGCAGCATTCAAGCCGCGGCCTAATATCCCCAGGGGTGTTCATTCCGCTGGCTGAGGAGAGTGGGCTGATCCTGCCACTTGGCAGCTGGGTCCTGCAGGAAGGGTGCCGGTTGCTGGGAGAGTGGCGCCAGCAGCCAGCGCTGCGCGCGCTGAAGCTGTCCCTGAACGTTAGCGTGCGTCAATTCCAGCAGCCGGACTTCGTGAATCAGGTTCTCTCGGCTATCCAACGCCATCGCGCTGACCCAGCGTGTTTGACCCTGGAGCTTACCGAGTCCCTGTTGCTTAGCGACCCGCAGGGGACCATCGAGAAGATGACCATGCTGAGGCGCCAGGGCATCCGCTTCGCACTGGATGACTTCGGGACCGGCTACTCATCCATGGCCTATCTCAAGTCGCTACCCCTGGATACGCTCAAGATAGACGTCGCTTTTGTCCGCGACCTGAGTCACGACACACAGTCGACGCCCATCGCTGCCAGCATCATCGCCCTGGCAAAGAGCCTGGAGATGTCAGTGATCGCCGAAGGGGTAGAAACGGAGATGCAGCGCGCGGTTCTCGCCGGTTTGGGATGCAGCCTGTATCAGGGTTATCTGTTTGGCCGACCGATGCCACAGCATGAATTTCTGGCCATGCTCGGCAACAACGCTTCAGCCTGATACCTGGAATGGAGATCCTATCTTTGGATCTGTACCCAACGCGCCGGGAGGAACTACCCGCTGTCCTGTATAAGGACGAGCCACACAAAAGAAACCCGGCCATAAGGCCGGGCTGAATCTTCGCTTCCTTTCCACTGCCTCAAGCATCCTGCCTGAGCATCCCTGGTACATGAGTCTTCCTGACTCGGCCTTCCCTGTGGGCCTCCTTGCCCGATGTCCTCACTATGACAGCTACTAAGGGCGATCACTATTAACCTGGGATACCTTTCTCTGTAAGAGATTGCCGACACGTGACGTAAGCAAGACCGTTCGTCGTGGCTTTCACTGCAAGCTGTCGGCTCTCTCGCGTACCGAGCGCCTTGATCTTCACAGCGAAAGCCCCGAGCCGAATTTTCCGTCCTGGTAGTCGCGCACCGCCTGGGCAATCTCTTCCTGCGTGTTCATGACGAAGGGGCCATGGGTAACGACCGGCTCGCCGATGGGCTCGGCATGCCCGAAGAGATAGCAACACTGCGTCTCGGCCTCGATGACAAGAGTATCACCATCGTCGTTAATCTCGACCAGATGCCAGGGTTCCACTCGTTCGCCTGCCACACGCGCCTGCCCGGAAACCGCATAGAGAAACACGTTACGCCCTGACGGCGCGGGCAGTTCAGCCCGCCCTCCGGCAGCCAGGCGAAGCACCGACATGAACACCCCCGTCAGCGATTCAACCGGGCCGGTTTCACCAGCGTGCTCCCCCGCGATAAGTTCGAGCGTCACCCGCCCCTCGTCGAGGGATACGTCGGGTATGTCTTCCCGCTGCAGCCCCACATAGTGCGGCGCCACCATCTTCAGGCGCGAAGGCAGGTTAACCCACAGCTGAAGGATTTCGAGCGCACCGCCATGCTGCTTGAACTCCGGCGGCGAGATTTCGGCATGCACGAGGCCCGAGCCCGCGGTCATCCACTGCACGCCGCCGGCCTCGATCACACTCGCATGGCCGCCCGAATCATGGTGCGCCAGACTGCCCTCGAGAATGAAGGTAACCGTCTCGAAGCCACGGTGAGGATGCGGACCGAACGGCAGCCCGCCATTGTTAGGCGGGTAGACCTGCGAACCGTGGTGATTGAGAAACAGGAATGGGTCGACCTGCTGCACACCCGGCCCCGGCAAGGGCCGGCGAGTCTGCAGGTCGCCGATATCGTCGCGATAGGCGGGACGAACCGAGGCTACGGAACGGCGTTTCATCTGATCTCCCTGATGACGGCATGTTGGCTCAAGTGTGGTAGCTCACGAAGCGCATGACCAGGAACGGAGCGCATCACCAACTCGGAGCGATACCAGGGTGGATGTCATCCTTGCTGTTTGACCAGCGACAAAAAAACCGGCTCATTGAGCCGGTTTTCTCGGAATCTGTGGCGGAGGGGGAGTCCGTATACTTACTATCCAACTCGATACAAAGAAGACCTGCAAACCATTGATGTTAAATGATTTTAACTGCCTTACTGTCCAGTACTGCCTTATGTAGTCCTGCTAATCACTGGACCTATGTGTGGGTCAAAGTGTGGGTCAGGTTGTGGTAGGCTGCATGGCATCAAGCAGCGGCGCAACAGGGACACTCATGGGCAAGCTCACCAGCAAGGCGGTACAGAAGCTCGCGAAGGAAGGCAAGAAGGGCATGACCGGCGATGGCCAGGGGCTGTACCTGCAGATCACAGCCGGTGGGTCGGTGAGCTGGATCTACCGGTTCAAGCTGCAGGGCAAGCAGCGCTACATGGGCCTGGGTAGTTTCCCGGAAACGTCCCTCGCGGAAGCCCGAGAGCGAGCATCCTACAACCGCAAGCTCGTCAAAAGCGGAGTCGACCCCATGGTGGTCGACATTGAGGAGGGCCATGCTGATGAAGCAACGCCCTCCTTCACCAGCTGCGCCGCCCGCTACATCATGTCCCATCGACGCAGCTGGCGGAACGCCAAGCATGCCCGGCAATGGGTCAGCACTTTGAAGGCCTACGCTCGGCCAGTCATCGGGAGCAAGCCTGTCGATGAGGTCACCACCCAAGACGTCCTGAAGATCCTGTCACCGATCTGGACCAGCAAGACCGAAACGGCCAAGCGGGTTCAAGGTCGGATTGAGAATGTCCTCGACTACGCGGCGGCGCATAACTACCGAGACCCCGTAAATCCGGCTCGCTGGCGTGGCCATCTCGACAAGCTGCTGGCCAAGCCTTCCCGAGTAAAGAAGGTGACACACCACCCTGCCATGCCTTACGACGAGGTCACCGCCTTCATGGCTGAGCTCCAGGGCTACACCAGTATCTCCTCCAAGGCACTGCAGATTCTGATCCTGACAGCGACGCGGACCTCGGAAGTTCTTCGCTCAGAGTGGCCAGAGATCGACCTCGACAATGAGACTTGGACGATCCCAGCAGACAGGATGAAGGCTCGACGCGAACATCGTGTGCCGCTATCACGACAAGCGGTAGAACTGCTGAGCCAGCTCCCACGAGTTAAGGGCAACCCCTATGTCTTCCCCGGCGCACGCCATGAACGCCCCCTCTCCAACATGGCCATGCTCCAGCTGATGCGTGGGATGGGTTACGGTCTTGACGGTAAACGTGGCGACTATGTGCCCCATGGCTTCCGCTCGAGCTTTCGGGATTGGACCGGTGAAGTCACCAGCTACCCCCGCGACGTGGCCGAAATGGCGCTAGCCCACACCATCGAGAACAAGGTTGAGGCAGCCTACCGGCGCGGCGATTTGTTTGAGAAGCGACGGGCAATGATGCAGGAGTGGGCTGACTACGTTGTCTGAACTACCGAATACAAAAGCACTACTTTGGCCGATTTCTCGGTTCTATGAGGCCACATTCATCAGCTAGTATGTTTATATCTTCTCGGCGTGCCGGCTTGTTCTATTCAGCAGGCTGTTGAACGAACGATCCTGCTGCCGCACGTCCAGTATCACGGAGCTCCATGTCCCTTGCGCTGATTGTCGCCTAAGGTTTGGGGAACACAGCTATATAAGACTCTCCCACCAACCTGGATGCTTAGCTCCCCCCTTCCGATCCTAAGGGGGAGGCCCCAAGTATGAAGCCTTGCAGGGAGGCCATAATTTTCAACCAATTACCCAGTGATCTGCGCTGAACAACCACCTCCCACACCGTCCCCAACAGGAAGCCTCATTAGAACTTAATTCACGATTTTTGCAGCCGCAACTATCAGCAGGACCCAACACACCGCTGAGTACCCTAATCTCCGATCCAACAAGAGCAGGCCATCTGCATAGCCGCCGGCCTAACAGAACTTCTCCGTGAGGAGTGAGTACCATTATCCCGACGGGGAGTGGTACGGCTTTTCCATCTCCCCTAGATAAAGTGGAATTTTTATTTTTCCAGGTTATCCCCATACGGACCTAAGCTTCAAAAGCTCGCAGTATAAGAAGCCCTACTCAACCATCCCACCCATAGGCGATTATCTAATGTGAAGCGATACAACATTATCGCTCTGGGTGGGATAGGGTAGCTTATCCTTACCGGTACGATAGATGAGGAAGGGGACCTTGGATAGCCGGGTATCACGGACCAAGGCTTGCTGGCGCTGAGTGAAGTCAAGATGCTCGAGAGACCTCAGCCAGTCTTCGAACATGCCGGCCAGTAGCTCGTCTTCTAACTGGCCAAGTAGTGTCGGGGTGAATAGTTCCCCAAGTTCGCCGAGAAATCGCTCAATGGCGTAATCGCGATCCTTCTCACTACCCTTCATGCGACGCTCAGCAACGGCGCGCCTCAGTACAGCTTTGATGTGGTGCATAGCTCCTCCATTTCGGCTAACCCTTAGGCTTCAACTAGCCTTGGTATTGATATTTAATATGATATCGTATTTGCATTAATTTTAAAAATTTATCAACCCCTCTTACCTACTACTTTACTTAGGACCGTGACCAAGGATCAACCATGCACTTACTCAACTTTCATTAAATGCATTAGCTGCAACAACATCATACCATCTCATCTTGCAATCACATATTAATACAACATGTCGTGAAGGCTAACTCCATCCAAATCAGTTATATCGTTAGAAACAAATATTTTCATATCTTTGATAATTCCATACGCCTCATCAGGATCCTGTATCTCATGACGAAAACGTTTTGAAAGCGCATGAGCAAATTTTGCCTTGGCGAAGTCGTGCAACAAATGAAAATCACTGCTTTTCTGTAGCCGACCCATAGCTTGCAAAAAGGCAGCCTTTCCTTCTTTACCCTCGCCGCTTGCAGTCTTCTCCAGCTCATCTTTAATAGCATTTGCATCAAAAAAAACTATAGCTTTTTCCTCAAGCCCAATAGTCGACAAGGAGACGTTCTTAGGTACCGTTTTTTTTCCAGACTTTCTAGATTTCGATTTAACAGTATAAGAAAATCGGACATCACTAGGATTTCCAACAACTGCTAATGTAATAACATCCTGATGCTCTTCATGCAAATCCATCACCAATGGTGACATATCATCTTCGGAAAATCCACCAACCCAGTTCCAACAAAGTTCCTTATCCCAACCAAGAAAATCATCAAACGAAACTTCCTTTCTAAGATGGCAGTCAATTTTATATAGAATTCTCCCTATAAGCGGCTCTAGCCCTTTCGCTTCTTCTATATCAGCATTGTTCAACTGACCAGGAAGCACCTTCATCTCTATTTCCTCATCATTTTGCAAATCCTTCAAAACAAATTCACAATACTTGACAAATGGGCTTTCTAGCTCGTACAAATAACCAAAGGAAAGCTCCTCACCTTTATACTTAAATACGACAGTCATTTCCTTCCTCCGCAATAAAGAAAACTGAAAAAACCTAAACCACACTTGCATGCCTACTACTTAGCCATCCAATAAAGCTGCTTCCTCTTACCTCACCAAATCCATCAGCTTGTCATAGGAGTCCACCACGTCATACTTCACCTTCGCCGTGGCGATAGTGTCGAAGAATTCCGTGGCGCACTTAATCTTGGCCTGCTCGATTTCGCGCAGCTCCAGCGATGACATGCTGCCCTTGGTCTCGGCCACGAAGTAGACGTGCTTGACGTTGTTCTCGTTGAAAGCAATGGCCCAGTCGGGGTTGTAGTTGCCCACCGGCGTCGGGATGAAGAAGCTCTTCGGCAGCTTGGCATAGACCACCACCTCCCTGCCGGTATCGAGCTCTTCGACGAAATCCCGCTCGATCTTGGAGTCGGTCACCACGTAGTCGAAGACATGGCGCTTGGCCTTGTAGGCTCGATCCAACTGGTTCTCCGGCTTCTCGATGGTAAAGATTTCCTGACTATGCTGCTCGTTGATGGGGTCGTAGCTGATGTGCTCGACCACCATGCTGGCCTTCTGCTCGTTGATCAGCCTAGCAGCTTGGGCCATGAAATCCTCTGGGTTCATCTGGTACTGCTTGAAGGTCTTCGGCTGAACCTTGGAGAGAATCGCCGCTACGGTTCGCCGCGTCAGCTGCGTGGCCTCGGCCAGGCGGCCAATCAGGTCATACTGGACCGCCGAGTGAATCGAGCCGTCATGCTTGACCCTCTCGCTCTCATTGACGGTGAAGGCCTGTCCGCTGGTGATGTCCTGGTAGCTGGCTTCCGCCTTCTGGGTGCCGCGCTCAACCTGGTACTCCAGGCGCTTCACACCGAGCTTCAGGTCCAGATAGCCTACGCATTTCTCGATCAGCTCGTTGGAGTCGAAGCTGACCGAGTAGGCCGCCTTGCGGTTGATGCGCTCCCAGAGCTCCTGAAATTCTTTCTTGTGGAAGTTGTCGTTGAGCGGGTTGAGCTTGGCCTTCCGACCGTCCTCGATGTGCGGCAGCTGGGCGTTGCTGAAGACGCTGTCGATCAGCTGGAAGACTTGCTGGGCATGTGGCTGTAACGACTCCGGCAGCTCGGCCAGGGTTCCCTCCTCCTTGGCCTGGTGGTAGGCCTCGGTGATGTGGTCGGCGTTATCCGTGTAGTCGTGCTTGAGCAGGTAGCGGTAGATCTCCTTGGCCATGGCAGGCGTGACCTCTACCTCACCCTCCTCCGACACGAGCAGCTTGCCGGTGAAGTAGGCCTCATCGGCGACCCTCGGGCGCTCGGAGAGCTCGTTGCCGATATCACGCTGCAAGGCGGTGACGAAGTCCTTGTAGCTCTCGCTGGCGACGACCGTCAGCTCGTTGATGTCGTGCACCGTCAGCGGGTCATCCATGCGATCCCCCAGTTGGTTGACTGCGAGACGCAGGCCGCGCCCCACCTCCTGGCGCCGGGAGATGCTGTTGTCGCTGTGCTTCAGCGTGCAGATGACGAACACGTTCGGATTGTCCCAGCCCTCCCGCAGTGCGGAGTGGGAGAAGATGAATCGCGTGGGCTCCTCGAAGGAGAGCAGGCGCTCCTTGTCCTTCAGGATCAGGTCATAGGCAGCGACATCGTCCGTCTCGGTGGAGCGCGCCCTGGTTGCAGGGTCGACGAGACGCTTGGACTTCTTGTCGATGGAGAAGTAGCCGTTGTGAGTATCCGAGGCGCTGATACCCTTCAGGTAGCGGTTGTACTCGCTGTCCTCAAGGGTCAGCACCTGGTTGAGCTGGTGGTTGTACTCCTCCTCGAAGATCCGGGCGTACTCACCCAGCACTTCACCGCTCTCATCGTACTGGCGGTACTTAGCCACCTCATCGATGAAGAACAGCGTGAGCACCTTGACGCCCTGGGAGAACAGCAGCTGCTCCTTCTTGAAGTGCGCCTTGACCGCCTCGCGGATCTGGATCTGGCGCAGCGCCTTCTCGGTGACGTCGACGGTCATTTCCCCGGCGCTGAGCTCGACGCCGTTGGTGAAGCTGAGCTGGTCGATACGGGCGTCAATATCCGAGACGACGAACCCCTTGTACTGATCCAGCCCACCCGACAGCTCGTGGAGGTTGTCGCCCTTGCCCAGCTTGCGGCGCTTGCGCTTCACGCCGCTGGCCGACTTCTCCTCATACTCGACCCAGGCCACAGGAGGCTTGTTCTTGGCCGTCTCGATGTTCTCCAGGTAGAGGTAGGCATCGGTGCCGGTGAGCCCCTTGGTGGTAACACCATGGACAGAGATCTTCTTCACCAGCTTCTGGTTGTAGGCGTCAAGCGCATCCAGACGGTGGATCTTGTTGTAGGTCGTCTTGTGGGTGGCCGAGTAGCGCACGATGAACAGCGGATTGAACTCGCTCAGTGAGCTTAGCGTCTTCCCCCCTTCCATCTTCTGCGGCTCATCGAGGAACAGGATCGGCCGGTTGGCCTTGATGACATCGATGGGGCGCCGCGACTGGAAATCATCCAGCTCATCGTAGATGCGGCGGTTTTCGGCGCCACGGGAGTTGAAGGCCTGAACGTTGATGACCATCACGCTGATGCCGGCATCCGAGGAGAAGCTCTCCAAATTGTGCAACTGCTTGGAGTTGTAGATGAAGAAGCGCGCCTTCTCCCCGTAGCTCTCCAAGAAGTGGTCGGCGGTGATCTGCAGCGACTTGTAGACCCCCTCACGGATGGCGATGCTGGGCACCACAACGATGAACTTGCTCCAGCCGTAACGCTTTTTGAGCTCGAACATGCTCTTCAGGTAGACGTAGGTCTTGCCGGTGCCGGTCTCCATCTCCACGTCCAGATTGATGGGACAGCCGGTCTTGTCGTCCTTCTTCAGGTTATCGGAGAGCGGCAGGTTCTGATGGCGCTGCACGGTCTTGATATTGCTCAGAATCTCATAATCAGACAGCTCCAGTGCGGCGTTCTTGAAGCCGGCATCGTCGGGATCTGGCGAGGCGTACATGTCCCGCTGCATTGGCTGCGCCAGAGACGTAGCCTCGCCTGGATCGATGCGGTAGCGGATACCGCTGCTGTAGGGCTGACCGGCAAAGCAGTCCGTCAGCGCCTCGACTGCCCTTGTCTGGTATTGCTGAGTCTTGAACTTGAGCTTCATGACGTCTCGCCCTCCCCGCCTTGCTCTGTATCACCGTCCTTGAGAATGCGGTCAAAATCGCTCTCGAATAGACGATCCTGAAGGATGCGAAACTTTTCGAATTCGCTTTCCGCAAACGCCTTGGCGAGCTTGGCAGTTACCTTCCCACTATCCTGCAACACCTCACGATCATCGAATTCCAGGAACATATCCAAACGCTTTGCCCAATCCTCCATCGTCATGGGGATATTGCGACGAGCGCGCTCCTCGGCAAGATCCAGGTAGGCATTGACGATTCGCCCCAGCGACTCCAACTCCTGCTGCGTCAGGTAGTTCTTGGCAATAGCCACATCTGTCTTGACCACCTTGCCATCCGGGGCGTTCCCCCATGAGGTAAGGCCCATATGCGGCTTGTTGCTATCTGCCCGGGCCTGGATCAGCTCGGCAGCGGTATGGCCATGAATAGCGAAATGCAGCTTGTTCTGAACTTTGGCGAAAAATTCCTTGGTCGTAGGCGCTGCAGGGTTGTAGTCCACACTGGTAGCGTAGATATCAGTGATTTTCTGATAAAAACGGCGTTCACTGAGCCGAATCTCCCGAATCTCGGCCAGCAAGTGCTCGAAGTAGTCCTCCCCCAGAAAGGTGCCGTTCTCCATTCGCTGCTTGTCAATGACATAACCCCTGACAGCGAACCGCTTGAGCACCTGGGTTGCCCACTGCCGGAATTGCGTCGCACGGATCGAGTTGACGCGGTAACCTACTGAAATAATGGCATCTAGGTTATAGTGCTCCACCGTGCGAGCGACCTCACGCTGCCCTTCCTGCTGAACCGTTCGGAATTTCCTAACGGTTGCCTCCCGGGCGAGCTCCTCCTCAAGGTAAATATTCTTGAGGTGCTCATTGATAGTGGGCTTGGTGACTCCAAAAAGCTCGGCAATGAGCTTCTGTGAAAGCCAAATGGTGCCATCCTCGTAGCGGGCCTCGATGCTTTGCTCACCCTCCTGCGCGGTAAAGATGAGAAACTCCGCCGTGCTGTTGCGAATCAACCGGCCACCTTGTGGATGCTTATCCTGAGTCATAGCACCTTCACCTCAGTATTGGGCGACTTCTGGGCGAAGATCTGCTCGACGTTGATCTTGACGCTGTCGCTGGCGAAGCCGGCATCGCGGAACACCACGCGCAGCGGCTCGTACTCGGCGAGCTGCTTGACGAATGCCTCATCGACATCGAGGTCGAAGCAGGCGGCCAGGGCCATATGCTTCTCGGCCCCGTCGACGAAGAAGACGGTTTTTCCATCAATCTCCTGGTGAGAGATGGGGAGTGACAGGTCTACGCCCCAGTCCAATAAGACCTGAAACAGCAAATCTTCTTCTCTTCTTCCGTCTTTTATATTATCAACCGCACTGCTTAGAATATCTTGAGAGAACCCATCCGGAGAATAAAAAACATCTCTGAAATTAGTGGAATCAACCTTAAGATATCGAAAACCAATATCTTCGACTCCGGATGAACCAACCAAATTATTTCCAGCTCTTTTAATCCGTTCCCTGCCTATCTCGGAAACCGTGCTAAAGCCTGATGTGTAGGAATCGTTTTTTTGGTTGCAAGGCTCAGGCATTTGGATTACCACAAACCTATTCCCACTCCCTTTTTCAGCATTATTTTCCATAACCGCATGGGCCAGAGAGCACGAACCGGCGAAAAAATCCATGATCAACGAGTTTTCTAGGCCAGCAAGCTCAACTAGCTTCTTTAAAAGCTTTACTGGCTTGGGAGTATCAAATGGTGAATTCCCATCAAAAATCTCCTTCAGCTCAAGAGTCGCTTCTTTGTTATGCCCGGCAAACGAATAATCCCACCAAGTATGTGGTGTAATGCCTCTCTCAGACTCGTCCAGGAATGACTTTAGCATTGGCCTGGCATCTTTGTTTACGCCCCACCAAATTCGATTATCAGAATCCCACTCTTTGAATTGTTTTTCGTTGCATCTCCAGTACCTGTTAGGCGGTGGTGAAAAAACCTTCCCTGTTGGGCCAACAATCTCGTATAGGCCTGCCATATAAGGCTTACTTGCAGAGAGGTCCTGTGCTCGCCACACCCCCCTTGGGTCGCTGTCTGGATTTTTATATGCCGCCTGTTGTTGCGTCGACCTTTCCCATGATGAAAAGCTTACCAAAGACTTATCTTTAGCATAAACTAAAATATAGTCATGCATGTCTGACATCCATTTAGCCGTCACGTTTGAAACATAACGCTTTTGCCAAACAATACATGCAATAAAATTATCCTCACCAAAAACTTCGTCACACAGCTTTCTTAAATTGTGGTATTCGTTATCATCAATAGATATAAATATTACGCCATCTTCTTTAAGTAGATTTTTGGAAAGACGGAGCCGCGGATACATCATTGATAACCAGTCGGAATGAAAGCGACCATTCGACTCAAGATTTACAACGAGTCTTGTTCCTTCCTCATCCTCCTGAAGTGATGATGAAACGTAATCTTTGACAGTTGATTTAAAATCATCATCATAGACAAATTCCCTACCAGTGTTATAAGGAGGGTCTATGTAAATCATTCCCACTTTCTCAAGATAAGATTCTTGGAGAAGTTTTATAGCCTCAAGATTATCCCCTTCGATGAAGAGGTTTTTCGTGCTGTCAAAATCCACGCTCTCTTCCCGTTGGGGGCGAAGTGTCTTGGCAATCGGCGCATTGGCTGCCAGCAAAGCTTCACGCTTGCCGGGCCAGTTGAGGTGGTAGCGCTCCTGGGGGCCCTCGACTATTTGGTCGGAGAGCTCCTGACGCAGCTGATCGAAGTCGATGGCTTGCTTCACTCGCCCTTGCTCATCCCGCGCTTCGGTGACGCAGCTGGGAAACAGCGCGGCCAGCTTGGCGATGTTGGCCTCGGTCAGATTGGGGGAGTGCATCTTCAGCTTGTCCATGGTGTCGCGTGTCTCCGGACCTCTGCGGTCGTGATCAGGTGTCATAGTCGGCAATTGCATAATCGGCCAATCTCTGGCGGATCAAACGCAGCTCGGCGTTGATCTCGACCTTGCGGTTGAACTGTTTCTCGTTGCGCAGGCGCTTCTCGAGGGTGTCCGCGTCCTTCTTGAGGGCTTCCAAGGCCCTCAAGCGCTCCAGCTGATCTGGCAAGGCTTCACCCTGACGTGCCGGTGCGGGAAGCAGGCTGCGCAGCAGCTGTTGGTAGAGCTGCTTCAGGTCGATGGCCGTGGGCAGCGGCTGCCGGGGCGTATCGGCTAGCAGCCAGTCGCAGCTGGCGTAGTGGTCATCAAGCACCCACTTGCTGGAGTCGGCCTGACTGGGTCGCTTGTAGGCGGCGGTAACACGGATGCCGCGGGGGCCATGTAGCTCGAACAGGATCGGAAACGGAATGGCGCGGTCGATGGCTCGCAGCACGTCTCGGTGCAGGTCATCGCCCTTGAGGGTAATCACGAATACCTGCAGCTCCGGCACGTCATCGGTGCCAGGCAGATTGAGCGTGCTATGGGCGAGCTTGGCATGCCAGGTGATCTGAGTGACATCATCCCGCAGGCGCTCCCTGAGCTTGGCGGTAGCCCGCACATGCCCCAGGATGCGCTGCTTGGCCACCGCACGACCGAGCAGCGTCTTGGCGGGGTACTGGTAGAGCGGTGCTGTCATGGCTCTTTCGTCTCGCTGTCCCTGCCGGCCCCATGATGTTCCCTGCCCGTCTCGGTGGCTGAGCCCGCCTCACGGATGACGATGAAGGTGATTAGTTCGAAGTCGTCGAGCCCTTCGATGGTATCGACTAGCGCCGTGGTCTCGCCACCACTGAACAGGCTGTCGATGTCCTTGTCCTCCTTCACATCGATCATGGAGCGGATGGACTGATCCAGTAGCGCCGAATAGGCGTGCATCTCCCGGCCATCGTGGGTTTCCTCGTTGAAGGCACGATAAACGGCTTCGACGGGGTCACTCAGCCCCTTGCACGCAGTACGTGCCAGGTCGAGCAGGCGCTTGACCTCGGTGTAGTCGCTGATCACCTCGCCGGTGTGACTGATGTAGACCAGGTAAAAAGGATGTAGGCGGTTCTGCTGCTGCAGGCCACTCTCTTGGTGACCTACTCGCTGATTGAGATTGCGCAGGGTGAAGATGACACCAGGCTGCAGGCCCTTCTCCGGGCGAGCCGGCACGACGGTATGCAGCCCGTTAGGGATATGGCTCAGGTCGCCGTTCTCCTTCATGTAGCCCAGCAGGTCCATGCGGAACTCGTTCAGGCCCAGATCGGTGATCGACACGCCGGACTTGAGGTCTTCCATCTCTACCACTTCATCCTGCAGCCGACGCAGCTGCTCGCGACGGTAAGCGACGTCGTTGGACTGAGCGTTGAGCACGTTGTCGTCGCCGGTGGCAGTAACGTCGGCGATCACCATGCGGTTCTCTACGCGCTCCTTGAGATTGATGTACTCATCCAGGCTGATGTCCGGCCAGTAGTTGACCAGTTGGATGCTAGCGTTGGGTGAACCGATGCGGTCGATGCGCCCGAAGCGCTGGATGATGCGCACCGGGTTCCAGTGGATGTCGTAGTTGATCAGGTAGTCGCAGTCCTGCAGGTTCTGGCCTTCCGAGATACAGTCGGTCCCGATCAGGATGTCCAGCTCACGAGGCTCGTTGGGATACACCACGCCCTTGCTCTTGGCAATTGGAGAGAACAGCGTGAGCAGGCCCTGAAAATCGTAGTGCTGGCGGCTGCCCGGCATGGCGCCGATGGTGGACTTCGGCGCGTCGCTGCCGGTCACGATGCCAGAGTGCACGCCTTGGCTCTCAAGCAGGCTCCCCGCCAGGTTCTCATAAAGGTACTTGGCGGTGTCCGCGAAGGCGGTGAAGATCATCACCTTTCGATTGCCCGGGTTGATCGGCGAGGCCAGCTTGCTGGCAATCTGTGTCTTGAGGTGCTGCAGCTTGGCATCGTCGGCCGGAGTGACCTTGGCCATTTCCTCCAGCAGCAGTTCGATCCACACCAGGTCATGGCTCAGGTCATGCTCCCAGGACGTCAGGTCCATGTCCTCCAGGCTGATCTGGACCTTCTTGCCCACCGTGGTATCTCCTGGCATGGGAATGCTGTCGTCGTCGGGGTCGGCGTCTTCGAAGGACGCGGTGATATCCGCGAAGCTATCCGAACGGCCGGTCTGCTTGAAGGCCTCTATCTTGTCCAGGATGGTCGTGTAGCTATCCTGCAGCCCTTCCAGGGTCAGGCGAAACGCCGCCACCGAGCTCTCCAGCCGCTTGAGCAGGTTGGTGGTCATCAGGGCCTGCAGGCTCTTCTCCCGGTCCACCTGCTTAAAGCTGGATCTCCCGCTGTACACTTCGGTGTCGTACATCTCCTCGTACTTCTTGAGGCGGCTGGGCAGGATATAGCTGATCGGAGCGTAGACCGAGAGCTTGAGCTGTGAGAGCTGCTGAAAGATCTCGTTGAAACCGATCACATCGGTCCGATGGGTTAGCGGGCAGTGAAACGAGAGCGGCTTGAGGCGCTCCGGGAAGCTGCCGATGTCGCTGGTGTCGTAGAAGGTTTCGATATGCCGACGTGAGCGGGCAATGGTGACGCTGTCCAACAGCTCGAAGAAGTCGAAGTCTAGCGCCTGCAGGATGGCACTGGTGGTGCGCTTCTCCGGTGGAAGCGCCGACCACTCGTTGAAGGTGGCCTGGGCACGCCGGAAGATACCCTCGATGTCCTTGGCGCCGCTGAGATGGCGGGTCAGGTTCTCGGCTTCGCCTTCGTAGGCCAATGCCAGCTGGTTCTTCAGATCGGTGAAGCGATTATTGACCGGCGTGGCCGAGAGCATCAGCACCTTGGTCTTCACCCCCGCACGGATGACCTGATTCATCAGCTTCTGGTAGCGGGTTTCGCGATCCTTGTAGACGTCATTGTTGCGGAAGTTGTGGGACTCGTCGATTACCACCAGGTCGTAATTGCCCCAGTTGACGCGATCCAGCGGCATGCCGAAGGATTCGCCGCGGGTACGCTGCAGGTCGGTATGGCACAGCACATCGAAGTTCAGGCGGTCCTGGGCCAACACGTTGGTGGTCAGATTGCGATTGTAGGTCAGCCAGTTGTCGGCGAGCTTCTTGGGGCATAGCACCAATACGGAGCGGTTGCGCAGCTCATAGTACTTGATGACCGCCAGGGCGGTGAAGGTCTTCCCGAGCCCCACGCTGTCGGCCAGGATGCAGCCGTTGTAGGTCTCCAGCTTGTTGATGACGCCGGTGGCCGCGTCGCGCTGGAAGTTGAACAGCTTCTGCCAGATGACGCTGTCCTGATAGCCGGTGCGATCGTTGGGCAGCACGTCCTCGCTGATGTCTTCCAGGAACTCGTGGAAGATGTGGTAGAGCATCAGGAAGTAGATCCGCTCCGGCGGGTTCTCCCGGTAGACCGAGGCGATATGCTCACGCAACCGTTCGGTGACGTCCTCGAGCTTATCCTCGTCCCGCCACAGCTGGTCGAAGAGAGCCATGAACTGGGACGTGTGCGCCGGCTCGCTGAAGCGGGTGACGAAGTTGGAGACCGCGTTGCCCTGCTGGTAGCCCAGGTCCACCGCCGTGAAGCCCTGCAGGGGCATGTAGACGGTATCGCCGCCTGAGGCTGCAACGCCGGCAAAGGGCTGCATGGCGGCCTGGCCACGGTTGGAGCGAAAGCGGGCCTTGCGGCGCATCCAGTCGGCGCACTCGCGGGCGATGGCCCGCTGGGTCAGCTTGTTCTTGAGCTGGATCTCGAACTCGCTGCCGTGGACGCTGCGCTCGCGCTCCGCCTTGGGGATGTGGAACTCGCGGTGCTCCTTGCGGAACTTGTCGCTGGCCTGGTCCGGGACGAAGGTGGGTGAGGTAAAGATGAACTCGACCGAGTCCAGCGCTTCCAGCTCATCCTTGAGCGCCTCATAGGCGAAGATCGAGAAGCAGGAGGCTGCAACCTTGAGACGGGCACCGGGTCGCAGGGTATCCTTCAGGTCGTCGCCGAGCAGCCGGCTGACGTTGTCGATGATCTCCATGATACGGCTCCCCTGCGGTTCCCTGGCCGCCTAAGGGCGGTCTCGTCATTCTGGTTGAGCAATGGCCTCAAGCTTATAGCAAGGGCTTAGTATCATGAAGCGCAGCGGCTTGGTCACTGAAGCACCGTTTCCCACCCTTCACACCAACTTGAACGGTTCGATGTCGCGGAAGACGCCGGTCTTGGTCATGTCCCGGCGCAGCGCGAAAGCCTCCATGGCGGCAACCGGGTCGACCTGATCCAGCTTGTCGAAGTGGATCTTCTCCCACTGGCTGCGGGAGACCTTGACGCTGTAGAGGTACTGATCCCGTTCGCCGCCCGTAGCGGCGTCAGTGATCTGGCGGTAACCCGAAACCCGGGCCTCTTGCACCGTGGGCAAGCGGGCGAAGACGGCTCCAAGCACGCGAAACGCGATCCCGTGGACATGGTCCCGGTAGAGCTTGCGCTGCCGGGTGTCACTCAGCTTGCGTGGCGTCAGCTTTACCTGCTTGGCTGGCATGGTCCAGTAGCGGTCCGGCATCTCGTCCTCGCTCGGGAGGTCGATGTCGACCGCAATGGTGCTCACAACGCTACCGAGGTCGAAGTCGATGGCCGTTTCACGGGGCCAGTCGATCTCCTCCAGCCGCTCGCCCAGGGTCTGCGCCATGGCATCGAGGTCCTGCATCACGCCTTCGCTCTCGCGCTGTTGGCGGGCAAACTCTGCCGCATCGTGCTCCGCCTTGCGCCACTCCCAACTACGGTAGGCTTCCTCGAAGGTAGCCTGGCGTCGCTGGTTCTCCATTGCCAACTGTCGCTTGGCCGGCGGCCACAGGAAATGCCACCAGACAGGCGGACTCAGCTCCAGAGGTGACGGTGGCGATTCAGTGAAACCCTTGGTGGTGTAACCGTTATGATGCGGGTGAGGGGTGTCCTCGTGCAGTTTTCCAAGGCGATCAAGGTCGGCATTGAGTTGTTCGCAGTGTTGTGCCAACTGCTCACGCAGGGACTCCCTGGCATGCCGCCGCAATACGCGGGCCTCGTCATCCCTCATGGGTGTGCCGTCGCCGTGGAAGTAGTCGATGTTGCCATCGCTATCGATGTCGAGTCGAATGGGAAGCGACTCGCCCTGTGCCAGTAGCGCATCCATAGCAGCCTCGGGGCGCGGTTGCCCTGCCCCACTACCTGGCCGACTCCCTCGCCGGTTCCGGGCATTGAGCTTCTGCCGATAGGCCAAGCCCGTGCCCGGTATGCCGGCATGCCCGTGGACGCCACTGGGCCCCATGCTGAGACTCGCTCCCCGCGGCCCCACCGAAAGGCCCAGGCCGCGCTTGCTCAGGTTCAGCCGCAGCCCAGGTGCCAGGGTAATGCGGCGTTGAAATCGAAACGCCAACGTCATTCTCCTCGATAGAACGTGATCCGGCGCGATAGGCAGTCATGGTCATACTGAAAATCAAGCACGCCTCTAGTAAACAGAACAGCCTCCTCTCTCAACGCCCCGATTCGCTAGCCACTCTTCCACCTCTGACTCAAACCAACCAACAGCACGGTTACCCAGCTTCACCTGCCTAGGAAAATGAGGATCGTAAGATTTTGATTTTGCGTCTATTTTACTGTAAATGGTTGATCTGGATAATCCCGTTTTCGAGATCACGTCCCTGACCCTCAAAATGGTACGCTTTCCCTCTACCCTCTGGTGTGTCGTGACCAAGGAGAACCCTGGATAAAACTTTTTACTTTCAATAGCTTGCTGTCTCATCGCCTACCGCTCCTTCTCTTGATTTAGCTGTCAATTGAGCACCGACCGTATCCTCAGCATTCACGTCTGAACGAAGTGAATGGTCATGCCCCGCTCCGCTCCTAAGGTTTTGTCATGAAGCTGAGTAATGTGTGGTGCTGGCACCCATAATACCTTAACGCATTAAGCTGTCAATACGTTTTCGTATTAGAATGGAGGGCGGAGGGAGTGGCGATGCCGTAAGGAAATCATTCAATGGGTATACGAAAGGTCACAGCTTGATCCTGGCCTCAATAGCCACGGCCAGCACAAGACAGCTTTTCTCTAGTTTAATCAAGGGGTAAGAGGGGTTCAGGGGCTTCAAGAAAATCTGGCCGCTTTCTTCAATCAGCATCCGGAGGGTGGGTTCAGCCGAGCCTGCAGGAGCGGCTAGCACCAGCTTTCCAGGGGCTGCTTCCAAGCCGGTGTCCATGAGAACCAAGGTACCTTCCGGCAGGCTGGGCGAGGAACCGATGGGTGCTGCCATCGCATCACCACGCATTCTTAGCCAAAAAGCCACACCGACCTGTAAGTAGTCACTTGATTCAAATTGCCTTTTCTCATCTGAGGCAGGCTCCTTGAGCCGACTTGCCTGCATAGCTTCGGGCCAGGTGAGAATGGGGTAAGACCTGAGGTGCTGAGCAGTGGGTTCTTTATCGTACCGTGCTCCTCCGGCAAGGGCAGCTGCCGCTGCTCCAATCACTGGGAACGTACCCGACGCCCCCGAGCCCGCCGGAGTGGAGGAAGCTTGTTTAGCATCGCCATGCGCAAGGAAGCTTGCAGTGGTTCCTAACGAGGCAGCAATGCTCTCTAAATTACTGATTCTTGGGGATTTGCTAACGCCTTTGAGGATGCGATGTATGGTCGGCTGTGGCACCTTGGAGCGCCGAGCCAGCTCATTTTCACCTACCCCCTGCTCTTCCATGAGCTGGCGAAGTCGCTCAGCGATTGATGTTGCTGGATTCATACCGGGCTGCCTACCTGTACTGTGACATCGTCAATACGCAAATGTATTGATTTTTTCGCCCCGAGTCCATGCCAACAGCGCAGACTTGCAGCCCCGCCAGCGACGCCAAGAGTAGCAGGCCGTCCTCGGCCTGATGAGGACGGTGCAACAAACGGGAAAATAGGGCATCCTGCGGCGCATGAAAATTTCAGCTGCTCCCGTCAGTTACCAAACCCACGTCCGCCCGTCGCAAGCAGTGGACATGATTCGCCACTGTAAAGCCTTACAGCGGGCGTTCGACCGCCTGACGGATACCTCCCGGGACCCAAGGCGCTTTCTCGACACTAGTGCGACATATGACCCCCAGATGGTGGCCATGCAATGGGTATCCCAGCGAGAAGTGCCTGCCTTCCGTGAAGCCGCACTCAACAATCATTTCATCTGTGCTAACTGGAAGACCTTTGATGAGCTCAAAGGCGACGGATTCCGATCAAAGGAGGCGGTGTTAACGGGGCGTCCTCTGGTGCCAGGTAACGCTGACTTTATGTGGCTGAGGCGTTTTATCCATTCGGTAGTGGTATGGGAGACCAGCACGGCAGAGCCTAATCCGCCGACGTTGCGGGTGGCGGCTGCCTTTCAGGGCTGGTCCGATGTTGCCAATGCCTTGCAACGGGAGCTGGAAAGGACTAGCAATAATGGATGAATTACGCCGAATATTCTAGACACCCGCCAGGTTCTGGAAGTGGCGCCGCTCGTACTCGATAGCAGACAGGTGATCACACCTGATGACGGCGCCTCGGCTGTATCAAGAATCAATAGCCGGGCTTGATAAGGTAAAATCCCGACCTAAAACCGCCAAACTTCTGGCGAGGAGGACTGTAATACTCCTGCTCTGAAAACAGGGGCAAGCTGTCGAGATGATACTCGATACCGTTGCGTATATCAGGCCCATTTGTTCCGGAAAAAATGTGCTCTCTGAAACGATATTTCCTTAAACCTCTGTGATACTCGACATGTCCAAGCTTTTGCAAAAGCTTGACTGATTCTCGAAGACGCTGATCACTTTCCCTTCCACGTAGGCGGTAAGGGCCGTATTGTTTCAATCGTGTCATGGTAAATTCTTGCTCTCTACCTAGCGCCAGATGCTCAGGAAGCTCTGGGGAGCTAGCGAGAGGATTCTGATTGTCTTTGTCAGCCCACTCGATGAGGTGTTTGGCAAGTTCGTTAGCATCAGAGACTACCTGAGGCTCGCCTGCTAAAAAGCGCTGAAAGTGAATAGAGCACTTGCGGACGAAGTCATAGCAAAATATTAGAGTATCCTTGGAAATATCACCCTCATAGCCCTCAAAGAAATGGATCAAGGCGGACATGCGAGTGACATTATCCATCAGTTTTGATGCGTGGTCCGAATAGTATTGATATGGACCGCCATCCTTAATCGAGTCTTCAATGCCCTGATGGTACCTTTTCCACAATTCAGAAGCCTCAGAAGTGAATCTCAGAAGCTGTTTTTCTGTTGAAGGATCAAAAGTGGTAGGGGTGATTCCATCAGGCTCAGTGAGAAGTTCGTAAGATTTTTGGTTGAATCGATCAATATGCGGGAGGTCGCGTAAGTTTCTAGTGGCACGATTTCCAGCCATTTTTCCTGGCTTTATCACCAAAAAACGCGCAAGAAACCCCATGCCCCTCGCCTCTTCACCTCGCTTGGAAAGGAAGCGATCTATTACACTGGGCTGTGTCATTAGTGAAAGAGTTAGTCGTGCGCCGGAGAGAATGAAGCTGGGACGAGTCATTCGGTCTACAATGACATCGCCGCCATCCCAAAGCGTATTTATTTTGTCCAAATCCTGAAGCGCTCGACCACTGAATATGCTGTTAGCCTCGCTGGTCAGAAGGCAGCCATAACGTGAATGCTCGTGCAGGTGGTATACAAGCGCCTGAGGTGTCGTGTCATCGTAAATAAGTCTAGGAAGGTTGGGTGGAATTGGCTTATTTTTTTGAATGGAATCTAGTCTTTCTCTGGCTCTTTCGATAGCCGTTGCGTCTGAGCTTTTAATCGCTTTTGTCAATGCGATTTTGAGAGCCTTTTCCTCTACATTCCATACGTCAACATCAAAACTATGCTGCGAGAGTCTCTCATTGCTGATTTGAATTGAAGCTCGATTGAGAGCGGATATTGACCGAAAAAAAAGATTTTGCACGGTGGTTTTCCGTTCGCCAGATTCCGCTAACGTCAGCAGCATGAGAGGCGTTTGTACCGTATGACCTATAGGCATCTCGACATCAACGAGCCCTTGGCAAGAGACAGAAATCGCTCCAAGGGCGCACATGACTGCCATCTCTAAAGGGACCTGAACTTCCCCTGCCGCTTCGACGGAAGCCGACCAAAATAGGCTGCTCTCACGATACCTTGGCCAATGATCAGGCCTATCATCCCCAAAGGGAACTTCGATCGGCGTGGCTTGCGGAGCATTATGTGTAACCAATTTTTTCTCCGTTAATCTTTATATCATGCTATAGCTGCTAGGGTATAGCAGCTATAGCATGGTTTCTACTCATTTTTATGATTAATTAACCAACGCTTGATCAGAGTCTGCCCAGGTCCGCGTGGATACCGACGGAACTGCAGCCACTCCTCCAGGGTACGATGGGACACCCCCATTTCCTCAGCCATTTTCGCCTGGGAGATCTTTCGGATCTTGGCCAATGCTTTGGCATCGCGAATCAGCCGTCGTTTGGGCTCATTCTGCTCCATCTCAGCCAAGCGTTTGTCCTCCGTGGGCGGATACGGTGGTGGGGTATGCCAGGTTGGAGGCGATGGCTCGATGACAGGATCGCGCGCATGGATAGTCTGCTGCTGGGCTTCCCACTCAGCCTTGCTGATTGCCTGCCAGGGTAATAGGGGCGGCCTGCTACTATCGTCGTGATGACGTGACTCTTCAGGCGGATCGATGGGATGATGTTTCGGGGGGAAAATGGACATCGTTTTACTCCAATGGATTGACGAAAAGGCCTACCATGATCAGGGAAGGCCCAGTAGAAAAGCGGGGAGAAAGTAGCCCGTCATTGGGCGCCGCAAGACGGAATCACCGGCTTATTCCCGTGACTGCCGTGACGACTCATACCATGAGCGAATAATCATCAAGATGAATGGTCAGCGGGCAGATGTGTGACGTGCCGACGCTGATGCTCGGCCTAGGCGGCTGAGAACTTCCTAGGTCGACCAGGGCGTGGTCCGTCGGGCAAGGTTGGCGTTGGGCTGGTCTGGAATGTACGACCAGTGACCAGCATGGCGGCGTACTCATCGATCTTGGTCAGGTAGCGGGCGATGTAGTCCAGGCCGCGCTGTTTCTTGAAGTCGTGGTAGTCGATGCGCCCCAGGGCGTTGTAGTGATAGACGTTCTCAGCATTGCGATTGCAGTTGAAATAATGCCCTTGTCCTCCTGTGATCGAGCGCACCCAAAGCTCGCCGATAAGTCGAGCCTGGGTAATGTCTTCCTGTACCTGATGCCCATCGAAGAAGAAAAGGAAATGGTAATGAAATCCTTTCTGAGGACGCCATTCCAGCTTCCAAGCATAGCCAATCAGGTGATCAAAGAGCGCGTGGGAGTGAAACATCCGGCACAGCTGTTCACGATGGTAGCGCGCCGTCTCATAGTTGATATACGGCCCATCCATCTCAGTATAGCTCAGATCGACTCGCAGTACCGTCAGGCGGCTATGACAGGCGAATAGGGTATCCATTAGATCCCGGAGACTCTGGTAATTGTTGCGGCTATTGCGGCGATTTCGATTGCACTCATAGGCAAAGTCCGGCTGCTTCATGCATTGGTACCAGGCCGTCAGTCGCTGATTGAGGTCGACGACCGTCTGCTCTGCTACCTGTCGGCTCATGGGCGGTGGCTGATGGAATCCTGCCTCACGCAGGTAGGCACAGCTCGCAAACGCCCAAAGGAAACGCTGGGCGTGAGGGCTCGGCCGATAGTGCTGGCCGATGTCAGTCTCCTGGAACATCGTCAGAAGCACCGTATAGAGCGTGGTCAGCGTGTCCAGTAGAGCGTCCGATGCCAGCACCACGACATCACTGCCGTATCCATCCGGCAGAATCAGCCGTTCACTCTGCAGCAGCGTACCGGTGGTGGCCAAGCCTTTTAGCTGCCGATCCACCTCGATCAAGTCCTGTCGCCAGAGGTGGTGGGAAAGCGTGGCGATCTCCTGCCCTAAGGCGGAGGTCTCCAGCACGGTGCTGCTCATACCTTGGCAGATGGCCAGCATTTCCGCTTCGCTCAGGGTGTCGTCGTTAGCATCATCGTACATGGGGGATTGCCTCTCTTTGATGGTGTTGGAGCGTTTCGCTCGTACCATCGGCGAGGCATGTAGAAATTTACGTCACCGCCGGGAAACGTGGCAGGCCATCTCCAAGAGGCCTGGCCACTTCGAGGTCTCGCTGGCTACGTGATGCTGTCAAAGACTGGAAGGTCGATTCGATCCTTTTGGGGATCTCCCCTCCCAATCTATGGTGTCTCTCTGATGCTGCCTATTGGGCTCTTACTACGTGAGCCCATTGTCTTTATAGCTATTGAATACCCCTTATAGAACCCATGGTTATATCTAATAACATACAAAGCCAAATGCCCTAGCACGCCCAGAGGGGGGCATACCGGGGGCTGAAGAGCCAATGCCCAGTGAATGCCAGGCGTTTTCCGAGTAAGTCATTGAAAAAGTTAGTGTCGTAGACAGGGCGCACCAATGGGTTGCCAGCTACCTGCTCACCGACTCGATTCAAAAAAATCTCAGCTCTGTACTACCACGATGAAGCCCCAGACGACTGGGTTCTCAGCGTTCATCATGGAGGTACTGCCATGCCCACAAGCTGCCCAAGCTGTGGCTCACATCACGTCATGTCCCGACACCACGGCCGCAAGGTGTGCGGGGTTACCGGCGCTGCCGCCGGAATGGCATCAGGATCGGCTGGCGCCCTCAGCGGTGCCAAGACCGGCGCCATCGTGGGGGCAATGGCCGGCCCTGTCGGTATCAGTGTCGGTAGCATCACCGGCGCCGTGCTGGGCGGTCTGATTGGCTGTGCCGCTGGCGGCGTCACCGGCGCACGTCTCGGCGCACAGCTTGACGACAAGGTACTCGACAACCATCAGTGCAGCGATTGCGGTCACAGTTTCCGCCCCGTGGCGGACTGATCCCTACGCTCATCCCTGTTTTCCCTCAATTCTCGCGAGCATGGCCTGCTGCCCTTCGGTGGCGGGCTGCTATGCCGTGTTCACAACATTTCAAGGAGCTATACCCATGGCACATCTGATCGAGCAAATGGCTTACGCCGGCGACACCCCCTGGCACGGCCTGGGGCAACAGCTGTCGCGTCATCAACCGCTGGAGGTCTGGCGTCAGCAGGCCGGCATGGACTGGCATATCGAATCCTCCCCGGTGCGCTTCATCGCCGATGGAGCTGGGCACCTAGGCAGCATTCATTCTTTCCCTGAGCAGAAGGTGCTCTATCGCTCGGATACCCGGGCACCGCTGTCAGTGGTCTCGCAGCGCTACAAGGTGGTGCAGCCTGAAGAGGTGCTGGAGTTCTACCGCGACCTGACCGAGTACGCCGGCTATGAGCTGGAGACCGCCGGGGTGCTCAAGGGCGGGCGTAAGTTCTGGGCGCTGGCCCGCAGCGGCCTGGGCACGGCCTTGAAGGGGCAGGACCAGGTTAACGCCTACCTGCTGCTGGCCACGTCCTGTGACGGCTCCCTGGCGACGGTGGCGACCCCAACCTCGGTGAGGGTGGTGTGCAACAACACCCTGACTATTGCTGTGGACGGCATGGCCCAGGGCGTGAAGGTGCCCCACAGCACCGAGTTCAACCCGCAGCGGGTCAAGCAGCAACTGGGCATCTCGGTCTCCCAGTGGGACGACTTCATGTACCGCATGAAGATGCTGGCTGAGCGCAAGGTGAGCCAGGAGGAGATCAAAAGCTACTTCCAGTCGGTGATCTGCAACGCCGAGGAACCGCTAGACGATCCCTCCAAGCTGCCCAACGTCCGGGCGCTGAACCGCGTCCAGAAGCTCTACCAGGGCGAAGGGCGGGGCTCGCGGCTGTGTACCGCTCAGGGCACGGCCTGGGGCCTGCTCAACGCCATCACTGAGTACGTCGACCACGAGAAGCGCGCCCGCAGCAACGACTACCGCATGGACTCTGCCTGGTTCGGCCAAGGGGCAAGCCTCAAGGACAAGGCCCTGGCGTCGGCCATGGCGCTGGTCGCCTGATCTTCATTCATCCCAATCCCATCACGGCATAGCGCCCGGCCCACACCAAGGCCGGGCGTTTCTGTTTCTGGAGGACTCCATGTCATCGCCAATGTCATTCGAGATCTGCCGCGCCCTGACCCAACTGACGCGTCAGCTGCTGGGCGCCAATGAACGTGAAACGCAAACCCACGTGCTGGCCGAGGGCCGGGTCTACCGCGTGGTCGTGTCGCTGGAGCCGGTCCCTGCCGAGCAGCTCCACGAGGTCATCAACCGCTACCTATAAGGAGGCCAACATGGCAACCACCACCCAACCAACGCATTCATCCAAGCAGTCTGGGCATAACGGCCAGGTGCCGGCGGCCCAGCCACTGCAGGAGAGCACCGCGATCATCCAGGTGATCGAGCGTGCCGCCCTCAATCCCGAGGTCGACATCGACAAGATGGAGCGCCTGCTGCAGATGCAGGAGCGTGTCCTCGATCGTCAGGCGCTGATGGCCTACAGCGCTGCCATGGCGGCGATGCAGACGGAGATGCCGAGCATCGCCGAGCGTGGCCAGGGTAACAACGGCGCCTACGCCACCCTGGAGGACATCGTCGATACCGTGCGCCCCATCATGCAGCGCCACGGCTTCGCGGTGAGCTTCCGTATACAGACCCAGGAGCGCGGCATCCAGGTCACTGGCGTGTTGATGCACCAGGGCGGCCACCGCGAGGAGACCAGCATGTTGTTGCCGGCCGATGTCAGCGGCAACAAGAACGCCGTCCAGGCCTTCGGTTCTTCCACCAGCTATGGCAAGCGCTACGTGCTGTGCGCGCTGCTCAACATCACCACCCGCGGCCAGGATGACAACGGTCATGGCGCCGCACCACCGTTGAAAGTGGTCACGCCGTTCCAGGCGAGTCAGCTCAAGCAGCTGATCACCGCCTGTCCCATCACTACCCAAGAGTGGTTCGTCGGCAAGTACGGCGAGGTCGAGCGGGTCCCCCGCAGCGATTTCGACAAGCTACGCGCCTCCCTACAGAAGCGAGCCTTACCCAATCACCAACGTCACTGAGCGATCGGCGAGGGTTACCCCCTCGCCGCTATGCCGTCATGTCACAAGGAGATCGTCATGCAGATCCTGACACTGGAACAGGGCACGCCCGAGTGGCATGCCGCACGCCTCGGTATCGTCACCATGTCCGAGCTGAAGACCCTGCTGGTCAAGGGCAAGGGGCCGGGAGGCTTCGGCACCGGTGCGCTGAGCTACATGCACCAGCTGATCGGAGAGCGCATCACCGGTGAGCCCTCGGATGTCTTCCAGGGCAATGCCCATACCCAGCGTGGCCACGAACTGGAACCGGTCGCGCGGGAGCTCTACCAGGAAGCGACTGGTCTGCCTCGTCTGGAGCAGGTCGGCATCATCCTCAACCACGGGGTGGGCTACTCACCCGACTGCCTGGTGGACAGCCAGGGGCTGGCCGAGATCAAGACCAAGCTGCCCAAGTACCAGATCGAGCTGCTGCTCGAGGGAGAACTGCCCCAGGAGCATGTGGCCCAGTGCCAGGGAGGCCTGTGGGTCAGTGAGCGGGAATGGATCGACTTCGTGAGCTACTGGCCGGGTATGCCGCTGTTCGTGAAGCGCGCCTATCGGGACGAGGCGCTGATCAGCACCATCGCCGAGCGGGTCGAGGCGTTCTACGAAGAAATGGAGCGCCGCACTGCGCAAGTGATGGCGGCCTGAGGAGTCAATCATGAACCATCGGAAGCTGAGTGCCGGCGAGACCGCCGGCACTTATCGCATCACCGACACGGTGACCGAAGCGGAACTCCTGAGCATCGCCAAGGCTTTCGCCCGTCGTCGTCTGGCCAGGGGACGCAAGATCACCCAGCCAGCGCTGGCGTTCGAGTACCTGCAGATCCTGCTGCAGGACTACGAGCACGAGGTGTTCAGTGCCATCTTCCTTGACAGCCAGCACCGCGTGATCAGCTTCGAGGAGCTCTTTCGCGGCACCATCGACTCGGCCAGCGTCTACCCCCGTGAGGTGGTCAAGCAGGCACTGGCCAACAATGCCGCGGCTGTGATCCTGGTCCACAACCACCCTAGTGGCGACCCCGAGCCCAGTGATGCCGACAGGCGCATCACGCAACGGCTGAAGGACGCGCTGGGACTGGTCGAGGTGCGAGTGATCGACCACATCGTGGTGGGGAGCGAAGGCTGCGATTCGTTTGCAGAGCGGGGATATTTGTAGAGTTGAGTTAGATACCACGACATAGCCTCGATGCTGCCCTCATGGGCAGCATCGGCATATCGATTGATTTTTTTTATCCATTACTGTCCAATGAAGTGTTTTTCAAACCAGCAGTAAAAGAAAAGCTTTATCTGGCCCCTTTTGTCAGTATCATAGCTCCACGCAGAGACATTAATTGACATAGGAGGCTATATGCCAAGTGAAGCCGAGAGTCTATCGCGTGAGCTTAATGATGAACGCACTCCTGAGCAAATTGAGTTGGAAGAGGAGGATTCCATGATTTATGCAGCGGAAGAAGAAGATGCACATAACGCTGCGCTTGATCTCTACGAACCACTGGAAAAAGATGAATACCAGAAATTATTAGAAAAACTACATGCAAATGGGATGATTCAGTACCAGTATGATGAAAGCTTCAGGGAGGAGGTTAAATTGAGAGAGCTTATGATTAAAGCGGGAATTGACATCCCACTAGACCAATTTCGATCACCGATACAATTCAACCCTATTGTCGTTTAGAAAAAACGAGCCACTGCTACACGCACCTTCACTGCTTTCAGAATCGGGCTATGAAGAACCTAGTCACTTATAGAAAGAGTATTATCAACACTCGGTGATGGTGGGGAAAACGCCGATCGGGACATCTCCCAGCGTCCTGGGGAAGCACAGAGACTGGTGGAGGTGCGTATCATGGACCGCATCGTGGTGGAAAGCGAGTGATATTAACCCTATGCGGGGTTGCGGCATCGAATTGCCCGCATTACGACATAAACCGGTGCCGCCTTCAGGGCGGGACCGGTGAGCGCGTGTCCATTTTATTCTTTTGCTAGTAAAAAGTTACGACCAAGAGCGGACGTTCGGCTACACCTCATATATCGTCGCCAAAACATGCAGCTTAGTAGTTTAGCCGAATCCAAAACGCGGAAAATACGCTGAACTTGACGTGAATAAGCCTTTTACGCTAGAAACTTATGAACTGAATATCGTAAAACTTAAACCAACATACACTACGTAACCGAGCATGAGCAACCCACCTTCGAGCCTGCTAAGGCGACTCCCTGTGTATAAAAAAAACAACAGAATCAGCGACGTTCCCAGCATGACCCACTGATCAAACTGCAAGATTCGCTCATGGACTGGAAGAGGCTGCAGGAACGCGGAAATTCCGAGTATTCCCAGGAGATTGAAAGTGTTGCTTCCCAGAATATTTCCAATAGCAACATCGGCATGCCGCCGTAATGCCGCGATTACTGAGATGGAAAGCTCGGGCAGGGACGTACCAACCGCAACAAGGGTCAGGCCTATTACAGCCTCTGAGACACGAAATGATTCGGCTATTCCCACAGCTCCCTTTAGCAGAACTTGCGAGCCCGCGATCAAGAGCCCCAAACCCAACACAATCGCTATGGCTATCCATAGCGTAGTTTTTGGCAACGAAGTCATCTCCTTCCCTTCAGCTCTGTGTAACTCTGCGGAAGGAATTTCACCGGACCGTTCAGTCAAATAAGCCCAGACCAGATAAGCGGCTAGCGCCAAAAGGAATATGGCAGCGTCAGACCTTTCCAAGGCATCCTGAAGTGGTCCAATTGGAGCGGACACCCCGATAAGCCTCATAATGGAG
>NZ_JAHXBV010000022.1:0-21451 GCF_019915905.1 Halomonas sp. ANAO-440
TGATCCTGATCGCCTTCCCCGGCATCGTCACCTGGCTGCCCGATATCACCGCCGTGCGCGGAAACTGACCGGGAGGCTTCCGTGAAGGCAACTTCGTATCGCATCCTGGTCATGGGCGTCTCCGGCTCGGGGAAGTCGCACATCGGGCGGTTGCTGGCCGAGAGTCTGGGGGTCGATTTCATCGACGGTGACGGCTATCACTCGCCTGGGAACATCGAAAAGATGGGCCGTGGCGTGCCCCTCACCGATGCGGATCGTCAGGAGTGGCTCGACACCCTGGCCGGCCTGTTTGACGAACATCGACGGCGCAATGAGTCGGTGGTGATTGCCTGCTCCGCGCTGAAGGCGCGATATCGGGACATATTGCGCCAGGGAGAGCCGGCGCTGGCCATTCTCTACCTGCGGGGTGACCGCGATCTGCTGCTTGAGCGTCTGTCTACGCGGCGGGGCCATTTCTTCAAGGGCGATAGCATGCTGGATAGCCAACTGGCCGACCTGGAGCCGCCCGATGATGACGAGGCACTGGGGTTGGACATCTCGCTGCCGCCGGAAACGATTGCCGGTGAATTCGCGCGTTGGCTAAGGCAGCATGAAATGTCGTGACGCCAGGCCGGGTAATGCTGTCGGAGCATGAATGGTTTAAGGTATTCGGCTCTGAGCCGACCCCTTGCTCAGGATACTCACCAGCAGGCCGGGACGCCGTGAAGAAAAAACGCCCAACACTCCAGGATATCGCCGACCGCGTCGGTGCGACGAAGATGACCGTCAGCCGTGCCCTGCGCGACCCGACCACCGTCTCCGAAGGACTGTGTGAGCGCATCTTCGCCGCGGCGGAGCAGGTCGGCTATATCCCCAATCGTGCTCCCGACCTGCTCTCCCGGGCAACGAGCCACTCCATTGGCGTGCTGGTACCGTCGTTGACCAACCAGGTGTTTGCCGATGTGCTGGTCGGCATTGAGGAGGTCACCGAGCCCCTCGGCTATCACTTGATGCTTTCCCACTACGGTTACAGCCAGGAGCTTGAAGAGCGCAGCCTGGCGTCACTGCTCTCCTATAACGTTGACGGGGTGATTCTCACCGACAGCCTGCATACCGCCCGCACCTGCCGAATGCTGGAAACTGCCGGCATACCAACCGTGGAGATCATGGATTCACTGACACCGCCGCTGCACCAGGCGGTGGGCTTCGATAATGTCCGCGCCGGCTATGACATGATCAGCGAGATGGTGCGACGCGGACGGCGCCATATCGTTTACTTGGCCGTGCGCTTGGACGAGCGCACCCGCCAGCGCGAACAGGGCTATCGTCAGGCGATGGAAGAGCATGGACTGCAGCCCATCACCCTACAGCGGAGCCAGCGTTCGTCCTATAGTGTGGGAGCCGCGCTGTTGGATGAAATTCTGGCAGAGCATCCCGAAACCGATGGCATATTCTGTACCAACGACGATGTCGCCGTCGGCGCCTATTTTGAGTGCCTGCGCCGTGGTATCCGGGTGCCGAAGCAGATGGCTATCGCCGGCTTCCATGGCCACGACGTGGGTCAGGTGATGTCACCGCGGCTGGCGAGTGTCATCACCCCGCGTCAGGCGATCGGGCACAGGGCGGCCAGTGAGCTGCTCAATCGTATCCACGGTAATGCCATGGGTGAGGCCGTGATCGACCTTGGGTATACGGTCGAGCCTGGCATGACGCTTTGAGGCTGCTTCGATGCCGCTGCGGCCGGTGAGCCTGATCAGCGTTTGTTGTCTGTGTCCTTTTCTCCAGGGCGGCGGGCAACAAGGGTTATCTCCACGTTCGAGGAACCGCTGAGGCGTGCCGATTCGGTACAGGTCCGGGCCGGGTAGCGATGGCCTTCGAAGAACTCGGCATAGGCCGCATCCATGGTGTGAATCGTATCCAGGTTTGTCAGGTGAATGTCCACTCTCACGGTATGTGCCAGGCTCGCGCCGGCGTATTCCAGCATGCGTGCCAGGCGTCGCATGACCCACCGGGTCTCTTCGGCAATGTCGCCCACCACCGATTCGCCACCCTGAATATCGGTAACCGTCAGTCCCGATAGAAAGATGTAACCGTCATCCATGACGATGTGGCTCCCGGGAAAGACAGGCACGGCGAGAGTGGGGTCGTTGAGATACTGATGCATGTTGTATTCCCCGTGATTTGCATAACTCACTCACTATAGTTGGACAGTTAACCGCATGCGCAAGTCGGCTCATAGCTTGATATCGGTCATATAGTTGGGGATAAACACTGACAGGATTTGCTGCGCCGCAGTATGCTGGGATGAACGAAACACAAGGAGACTTAGGGCTTATGGACAGCAGTGACCAGATCGAGAATCGGACATTCGACGAGATCGAGCCAGGCGAGAGCGCATCGATCGAGAAGCGACTTACGCTGGATGACATCAAGCTGTTTGCCATCATGTCGGGAGACATCAACCCGGCCCATCTTGATGACGACTTTGCCAAGAGTACCCGGTTCCAGGAAGTCGTCGCCCATGGCATGTGGGGTGGGGCCCTGATTTCCACCGTGCTCGGCACCGAGCTGCCGGGTCCTGGGACGATCTACCTGGGACAGACCCTGCGCTTTCTCAAGCCGGTGAGGCTAGGCGATGTGCTGCGAGTCAGCGTTCGTGTACGCACCAAGGATGAGCAGCGCAAGCGTATCGTCTTCGACTGTCGCTGTACCAACCAGAATGGCGATACGGTGATCGAAGGCGAGGCAGAGGTACAGGCGCCCACCGAGAAGATTCGTCGCACTCGTACCGTGTTGCCGCAGATTCGCATGGCCGAGCGAGCGCGACTGCATGAGATGCTGGCGGCGGCGGAGCATCCCGAGCCGGTCGATATGGCCGTGGTGCATCCGGTGGACGAGGTCTCGATCCTGGGGGCTGCCGAGTCGGCCCGCCAAGGACTGATTCGGCCGGTACTGGTGGGGCCCGAGATGAAAATCCGTGCCGCCGCCGAGGCGGCTGGCATCGATATTGCCGAGTTCGAACTGGTCGATGTCCCCCACAGCCATGCGGCAGCCGCCGAAGCGGTTGCCATGACCCGCTCCGGCAGGGTGGGGGCGCTGATGAAAGGGGCGCTGCACACCGAGGAGCTGCTTCATGAAGTGGTCAAGCGCGACACGGGGCTGCGAACCGAGCGCTGCTTGAGCCATGTGATGGCCTTCGACGTGCCTACCTATCCGCGGCCACTGTTCATCACCGATGCCGCGATCAATATCTACCCTACGCTGGCCAACAAGATGGATATCGTCCAGAACGCCATCGACCTGGCCCACGCACTGGGTAACGCCAACCCCAATGTGGCAATACTTTCGGCGGTTGAAACCGTCAACCCCAAGATCGCCTCTACCCTGGAAGCCGCTGCGCTGTGCAAGATGGCCGAGCGGGGACAGATACGTGGCGGAACCATCGACGGTCCGCTGGCCTTCGACAATGCCGTTTCCGAGGCTGCTGCTGCCGCCAAGGGGATCGTCTCGCCGGTGGCGGGTCGGGCGGATATCCTGGTGGCACCGGATCTCGAATCAGCCAACATGCTGATGAAACAGCTGACCTACCTGGCCGATGCCACCGGCGCCGGCCTGGTGGTGGGGGCGCGGGTGCCCATCGTGCTCACCAGCCGTGCCGACGACGCCATCACCCGTATGGCTTCCTGCGCCCTGGCGCTGCTGGTGGCCGAGTACAAGAAGCGGGAGCACGGCTGATGCGAGAGATACTGGTCATCAACAGCGGCTCCTCCAGCATCAAGTTCGCCCTGTTCGGCGCCACGTCAGAGGCCCAGCCGAAGGACCTGCAGCTGCGCTACCGCGGCCACTTTGCCGGGCTCGGCAGCCAGGCTCGACTGAGCCTCAAGGATGGGGAGGGCGAGGCGCTGGACCCTGACTTGGCCGGCTCTGCGCTGAGCGAAGTGCCAGCCGATCTCGACCACGATGGGGCGCTGTCCAAGCTGCTGGCCTGGATCGAGGCGCACCCGGATCTCGGCGATATCGGTGCGATAGGGCATCGCATCGTGCATGGCGGCCGCGACTACGTCGAACCAATTCGCCTCGACGCCGACTCGCTGGATGCCCTCGAGGCACTGGTGCCGCTGGCGCCACTGCACCAGCCCTACGGCCTGGCGCCGGTTCGTGCCCTTGCGACACTTCGGCCCGACCTGCCCCAGGTGGCCTGCTTCGACACCGCCTTTCATGCCGACCAGCCCGGCGTGGCTCGGACCTTTCCCCTGCCGCGGCGGTATCGCGACGCCGGGGTCATCCGCTACGGCTTCCACGGGCTCTCCTACGACTACATCAACCGTTCCCTGAACGACCGGATACAGCCGACGCATGGTGGCGAAGCAAGGGCGGGTAGGGTGATCGTCGCCCACCTGGGCAACGGGGCCAGCCTCTGCGCCATTCGTAACGGCAAGAGCGTGGCTTCCACCATGGGCTTCACCGCCGTGGAAGGGCTGATGATGGGCACCCGCAGCGGCAGCCTCGATCCGGGGCTGGTATTGCATCTGGTCCTTCAGGAAGGCATGCCGCCCGAAGCCGTTCAGCAGATGCTCTACAAGGAGTCCGGCCTGCTCGGGCTCTCAGGCATCAGCGGCGACATGCGCGAACTGTTGCAGAGCGATGCACCCGAGGCGGCCGAGGCTATCGAACTGTTCGTCTACCGTATCGTCAGCGAGATCGGCAGCCTAGCCGCCGCCCTCGGTGGGCTCGACCACCTGGTGTTCACCGCCGGGATCGGCGAACGGGCCGCCCCGGTACGTGCTGCGGTGGTGGAAGGCTGCCAATGGCTGGGGGCAGCCCTCGACCCGGCTGCCAATCAGGCCGATGCTCCCAACATCGCAGCGGCAAACAGCCGGGTGGGCCTGTGGGTGATACCCACCGACGAGGAGCGCATGATCGCCTGGCATGCGTCAGCCCTTCTGGACCAACGCGCCTGACCCTGAGGCGAGACGTCGTCGCTCACACCATGCGCCAAGGCGCGGCGGGGGGCTCATTCAACAGCTCCACCAGGATATCCAACGCCTTGGCCAGTGCCTCCCGTGATGGGGCGGCACTGAGACACAGACGCAGCGCCTGGGGAGCGGGCTCGCTGCCGACGCAGAAGGGTTCGGCGCTGGTGACCAGGACGTCGCGTCGTGCCAGTGCTTCCTGCAGCACTGCGCTGCGCAGCCCTTCCGGTAATGGCAGCCACAGGTTGGCGCCATGGGGGCGGCCGCCGACGTCGAAGCCGGTGAGCATCTCCCGGGCAAGTGACTGACGCTCCCCCAATTCCCGTGTTTGCCAGTCGAGCAGCGTCGTGTTGTCATCGCTTGCCACCCAGCGACACACGGCCTCTACCATCAGCGAGGGCACCATCCAACTTTGGGCACGCAGTGCCGCGGCGAGGCGCTCCCGCAGCGCGGGCGGGGCCAGCAGGGTCCCGATGCGCAGCCCGCCGGCCAGCACCTTGGCGGTACTGAAGATGAACAGGGTTCGCTCCGGTGCCAGGCGATAGAGTGGCGTTCCGCGCTCCTGTTCCGGCAGGTACTGAACACCGTCCTCCAGGATCAGGAAATCATGCCGGCGGGCCAACTCGACCAGGCGCTCGCGGCGATTCTGGCTGAGTACCGTGCCGGTGGGATTGTTCTGGTCCGGCGTCAGATAGATCAGTCGGGGCTGCTGCTGGGTGCAGAGGCGGGCCAAGGCCTCCATGTCCATGCCTTCGGCGTCCATGGGAACGCCCACCACCTTGAGATGCGACTGCTGGGCAGCGTCGATCAGCCCCGGATAGGTAAGCACATCGGCAGCGATGCGTTCGCCCGGGCGTGTCAGGGCCTGCAGGGCCAGGCTGATGCCGTGCTGCCCGCCCTGGGTAATCAGCAGTTCCTCGCCTTCGACAGGCATGCCCAGGTTTGTCATCCAGGCTGCCAACTGCTCGCGGTGGGCAGGAATGCCGCGCTCGGACTGGAACGCCACGGCGCGCTGAAGCACTTCGTCGTCCTTGGCGATACCCTTTAGCGCTCTGCCCAGGGATGCGGCACGCAGTGGGTGAGGCGGTGGCAGGCTGAGGCTGAGATCGATCGTGCCGGCATCCATGGGGTGGCTGTGCCGCAAGGGTGTCATTGGCGAGGTATCGCCATTGCGCACATAGGTGCCACTGCCTATCCGAGCGGTTACCCAGCCCTGGCGTTCGGCCTCGGCATAGCCGCGGGTCACCGTTCCCACGGTGACACCAAGCGAGTCGGCCAGCCGCCGCTGGGGTGGCAGGCGCTGACCCGGCGCCAGTTCACCGGCCTGTATCGCCCGGGCAATGGCATCGGCGATGCCACGGTAGCGGGGGCCTTGGGTCGTGATGGTGGGGTGCCAGATTGTCATGGTGACAATAAAACCTTTGACGCCATAATTGTGCCCATTATGCTGGGAAGTGTGCGCGAATCCAACCAATATAGGCAATATTGTAGGGATACAATAATGGAAGCTTTGGCGTTACTGGGGCCGGCGGCCCTCTACATGATTTCCATGACCATCACCCCCGGGCCGAACAACGTCATGCTGACGGCCTCGGGGGCCAACTACGGCTTCATGCGCACCCTGCCGCATATCTTCGGCATTCTGGGGGGCTGTTTCCTGCTTTTCGCCGGTATCGCACTGGGGCTGGGGCTGGTCTTCGAGCGCTACCCGCTGGTCCAGACCACCCTGCGTATCGTGGGCAGCGGCTACCTGCTCTACCTCGCCTGGAAGATCGCCACGGCACCGCCGCCCGATCTGCGCCGTCGTGGCGAAGGGCGACCGCTGAGCTTCTGGCAGGCAGCGGCCTTCCAGTTCGCCAATCCCAAGGCCTGGGTCATGGGGCTGGCGCTGATGGCGGGCTTCCTCCCCCAGGGCGGCGATACGGTCATGAACGCCTTGATGCTTGCAGGCTTCGCCGAACTGGTGGCGCTGCCTTGCATTGCGCTGTGGGCAGGGTTCGGCACTGCCATCGGCCGCTGGCTACAAACACCGCGGGCGTGGCGCATATTCAATGGTGTCATGGGCGGGCTTACCGCGGCCTGCGTCTACTTCATCCTGAAATGAGCCTTAACTCGCCACGATAGCCCGTTCCACGATTCGCCATGCAGCGGCTTTGTCGATACTCATCGCTAGTGTGCCAAAGTGCGAGCCCCAGGCGCTGCTTAGGTTGGCACAGCGGGTGTCGAGGAAGGTATCGATTACCTCCTGGCTGCCGTAGCGCATCAGTTCTGCTGCCTGCACTACGCGTGCTACGGCCTCGGTCATGGGGCGTGCCAAGAACTCATCCAGCAGTGCTTCGTTGACGAGTCTCCGTGTGTACTGCACCAATCCATCGAAGCGCTCGTCCTGGCCGGTCAGTGGTGCCAGCTCATCAAAAAGAGCGTCGATGCTACGAGAGTCCTTGAGCATGGCGCGGCGAACGTCCATGCACATCATATTGGCTGTGCCTTCCCATACGCTGTTGAGCGGCGCCTCGCGATACAGGCGAGCCATGGGATTTTCCTCGATGAAGCCGTTACCGCCATGGCACTGCAGCGCTTCGTTGGCGATTGCCGGCGCCCGAGAGCAGTTGAAGTACTTCGCTGCCGGCGTGGCGATTCTAGCCAACATCCTCTCGTGCTCGTTGTGCTCCAACTGGTCGGTCGCCTTGGCTACGCGCAGCGCCATCAGCGTCGCGGCTTCAACTTCAACTGCCATGTCTGCCAGTACATTGGTCATCATGGGTCGAGCTGCGATGCTGGTGCCAAACGCACTACGCGTGGTGGTGTGCTGCAAAGCCAGAGTCAGGGCCTGTCGCATCAACCCCGCAGAGCCCACCGCGAAATCGAGCCGTGTCAGGTGAGCGTGTGAGAGAATTTCGCGGATTCCCTTGCCCTCCTCACCGACTCGAATTGCCAGCGTGCCCGCATACTCCACTTCGCTGGAGGCGTTAGAGCGGTTGCCGGCCTTGTCTTTCAGCCGCTGGATATAGAAGCGGTTATGGCTACCGTCGGGGAGCGTGCGGGGCAGGAAGAAGCAGGTGACCTCGTCGCCCACCTTGCCGAGGGTGAAGAAACCGTCCGACTGCGGTACGGAGCAGAACCATTTGTGCCCGGTCAACTCGTACCAATGCGCCGTTGCTCCATGGTAATGGGAAGATTCGACAAACCGGGCGGTGGTTTGCGTCTCGCGCAGATCGGATCCACCTTGCTTTTCGGTCATGGCGTAACCGATGACCACCGAGGGCTTCTCGGCCACTTCCCGGCGGCTGAACTCATATTCGGTGCCCTTGGTTTTTTCAGCCCAGATAGCCAGCGCGGGTTCGCTTTGGAAACCGGCAACGGCCGCATAGGCCATGCCTGTAGGGCAGGCAGTTCCGTGTTCCACTTGATTCCACAGGTAGGAGAGTGCCGCTCGAGCGAAGTGGCTGCCGGGTGCATTGCTGCGCCAGGCCAAGTTCGGTACTTCGTGCTTCCAGGCGAGCGCCATCAACTCGTGCCAACTGGGATGAAACTCCACCCAGTCGATGCGGTTTCCGAAGCGGTCGTGGGTTTTGAGCTCCGGGAGGTGACGATTGGCGAGTCGTGCCAGTTCCTGCACGGTGTCGTCTCCGGCCACGGCGCCTAAGGTTTCGCAGTGGGTCTGAGCCCAAGGCGCCTCACGGGCAATGGCAGCGCTGAGTACAGTGTCGCCAGTGAAAGCATTGAAGCCGCAGGCGGGTTGGGCCTGGTTGCGTACCACATGGGTGTTATAGCGGCTGGAAGGGGAGCCGGCGGATGCCATATCGAGGAGCTTGTTCATGTTGTTCTCCTGGGGAGTTGTCGTACCGTATTCGGAGCAGGTGCCACGCTTGTACAGGCCAGCGTAGCGATCTGGTCGGCCAGAGCTGCCACTTCGCGCTGATAGCTATCCGTATCCTGATGTTGCTGTTGACTGAATGGAGACAGCGGGCCAATCAGGGCTTCCATGAAGCCACCAACAATCACGGAGGCGGCAATGTCCGATCGAATGTCGCTGCGCATCTCTGCACTGGACTGGCCTGTTGCGATGATCATGCGCACCACTTCACTGATGGCGGCACGGTAGGTCATTCGCTCGGCGTCGATGGCCTTGTCGCATGGCTCTGCGATCAGCGCATACGCAAGGCGGGGGTTGCGCATGGCACGGCATACGAAGTTCGAGATGGCTGAATGCAGCCGAACGGATGCCGAGGCCTCGCTGGCGGCAATCTCACTCATCACATCCACTTCGCGTTGTGAAACCTTCGACAGCACTTCGGTAAAAAGGTCGGCTTTGGAGGGGAAGTAACGATACACCGTGCCGGTGGCAATGCCTGCTACTGCTGCCACGTTGGCAACCTGAGCTTCTTTCCAGCCGCCTTCGCTGACGAGCGTTCTAGCGGCCCTCAAAATGCGGCTGCGATTATCCTGCAGGCGAGCCTCCACGGAGGGAGTCTGTCGATAGGCCATAAGGAATGAATCCAGGTTCATGAATGAAATGAACTGTAATTCATCTCTTGCGGAGCTGCAATCTTGTCCCCGGCTGACCTTTGCCGCTCAGTTAAGAAATTCTCCCAATTCCTCGCCGCTCATATTGCCTCCGGTGATCACCACCACGATATCCCCGCGGGGCGGCAGTTCCACTGCGTTCTCAAGCAGGGCGGCGACACCCACTGCGGCACCGGGCTCGGCCAGCAGCTTGGTCTGATAGATCAGGTGTGTCATGGCGCGGCGGATGGCACCTTCCCCTACGCTTGCCAGCTCCTGGGTATTGGCCAGGCACAGCGGGTAGGTGTAATCGCCGACCACGGCGGCGGCCAGGCTCTTGGCGCAGGTGGCCACCTGCGCCAGCGGGGCCGGTGCGCCGCTGGCCCAGGCATGGGCCATGCTGGCAGCCCCGCTCGGCTCGACCCCGACCAGCGCGAGTTCAGGGCGCATTGCCGCCGTGACGACCCCGATGCCCGAAATCAGTCCGCCGCCGCCAACGGGGCAGACGATGACCGATGCCTTGGGCGCCTGTTCGAGAATTTCCAGCCCCACCGTACCCTGGCCGGCGATGATGCGCTCGTTGTCGTAGGGATGCACCAGCGTCAGCCCGCGCTCCTCGACCAGCTGATGCATCAGTGCCCAGGCGTCGTTGATATCGCCATGCAGGATCACCTCGGCCCCCAGCTCGCGGCTGCCCGTTACCTTGAAGCGACTGGCGTTCTCGGGCATCACGATGGTGACCGGTACACCCGCCTTGCGCGCCGCCCAGGCCAGGCCCAGCGCGTGGTTGCCGGCGGAGACGGCACCCAGGCCACCGGCAAGCTCCGCCCGGGAGGCCGTGCGTACCCAGTAGAGCCCGCCACGCGCCTTGAAGGAGCCGGTGCGCTGGAAGAGTTCACACTTGAACAGGACGCGTCGACCAAAGCGGTCGGACAAGGCGTGGTCGAGCAGCAGGGGCGTGGGAGAGAGCATCGGAGCAATGGAGGCTCTTGCCTGCTGGACTTGCTGCAAGTGAATCATATCTAACGACTACCCCTATGCTGGAGAACGAAAGCCGGGCTAGATAATTCAAGTTACGCCAGAAAGAGAGGGTAATGCCACACGGAGGAAGGCCAGTCAGACGGAGAGCGCTATATCAGATAGTGAATGATTCCTGCCAGTATCGTTCCCCAGACCAGAAAGCCAATAATCGCCAACACGCCATCCTTGGCTATCAGGGCGAGTCCGAATAGCGTGAGCGCCACCCCCGCTAAGTTCGCGGAGAAGGGCACGAATTCCATTGGTAGCATGGCCAAGGCTAGCATCAGGCAGGCCACTGCAATCAGCTGCATGCTCGACTTTCCCACCATGAAGGAGAGGCGTCGATACAGCATCCGGTCGACCAGTTGTGCCGGCTTGTGCATCCATTTCAGCCCCTTGCGTACCTTATTACTGTCGACGGTTCGATTTCGTAGCCAGGCGGGTAGCCAGAAGGTGCGCCGTCCGATGAGCATCTGTACGCAGACCAGCAATGTGAAAAGGCCCATCAGCGATGGGACTCCCGGGATGCCACTGATGACGGGTATGAGCGTCACCAGGCCTGCCAGCAGCAGCAGGGGGCCGAAGGAGCGTCGCCCCGCGGCTTCCAGCACTTCGTCGAAGCTGATTCGGCCTGAAGGTGACTCGATCGCCTCGATCACATCGATCAGTTCTGCCAGATTGTGAGGTTCCCTGGGTTCCTCTTCCATAGTGACTCCTGTCAGGGCCGAAGGCAGGTTCAGCATAGCCATTCCAGGACCATGGGCCGAATTCCGAGCCTGGCTGTGTCGGTAGCGCTGAGGCGCGGGGCCAGCCTACGCCCAGCGTGGGTCGGCGGTGAAGGCCACCGTGAACCAGCGCCGTTCCGGTGGAGGGCTCAGCTTCGCGGCAATCTCCTCGCGGATCTCGTCGAGCACCGCAATGCCTCGCCCGGCGGCAAACTCGGGGGTGGTGACGATATGGATCTCGATATAGTGGCCGCGACCCGCCTTGGCCACGTGGCTGAAGTACTCGACCAGCCCCTCGCGCTGCATCACGGGCTTCATGGCGGCATGCACTTCGCGGTCGATCTGGCTGGGGGCAATCAGGAAGACCTCCTTCAGGGCACGCCGCACAATGCCGATGGGCACCGGCATGAAACAGAAGGTCAGTATCATCAGCAGCAGCGAATCCACGTAGGGAGTCAGGTAGGCGTAGGCCGTCCGCTCAAGCCCCAGCGCTATGGAAAACGCCACCAGCAGTGAGGTGGTGATCAACGCTGCCATCAACCACCCCTGCATGTCGATACGCACGAATTCCGAATCCGCCCGGCGGTTGAGGCGTCGCTGATAGGCATACATGGTGAAGCAGATGATTGCCACCACCACGGCATAGACAATGGCGATATCGAAGGCGAGTTCTCGCCCTCCCTCCAGCAGCCCCTGAACCGCGTTGAGAAAGGCATAGAAGCACAGCAGCATCAGGATGCTGCCATTGAGCGCGGCGACCAACGGCTCCAGGTGCCAATAGCCGTGCTGAAAGCGCTGGCTGGCCTCGCGCATGGCAAGCCGGGCGACCACCAGGGCCAGTGCCGACATTGCTGCATCGATGGTCGAAAAGACGCCATCGAACAGGATCGACCGGGAACCGGCCAGCAGGCCGAAGGTAACCCCCATGGCAGAAACCAGCAGGGTCATGACGATTGAGATCTTGAGCGCACGCTGCTCGAGGGAGGCTTGCATGATGTTTTCTCGACGCGGAAACCTTCCATTGTAACTCAGCGCTGCAATAGGGACAGGGTGCCAATGGCCGGGTGGTATCGGAATTCCCTCAATTAATCGCTATCCGTGCCGATATATATAGAAATACAAGCGCCCCTGGTGGGCGCTGCTATCGCATGGGGGCAGTTCATGAAACATCTATCCATCAAGTGGAGCCTGACGGCAGCGCTGGCGGCACTGGTACTGATGATCGGCCTGATCAGCGGACTGGGCTTCTATTCCAATGCCACGAGCGAAGCGGCGCTGCATGACCTGACGGAAACCAACGTCAAGCTCTCCAATCTGGCTAATCGTGCTCAGGTAAATGTACTTCGGGCGCAGACGTTTCTGGATCGCTATGCCGCGCATAGCGCTCAGGGCAACCCCGAGCTTGGCCGTGAGAATCAGGAGATGGCCGTAGCGGCCGTGGAGACAGCCCAGGAACGTTTTGCCGAGTTCCAGCAGGTGCAGATTCCCGCGGCAGACCCCCGGGCGCCTTATGTCGAGGCCATCACCGACGCTTATGAAGCCTTCGTCACCGAAGGCCTCGTTCCCTTGCTCGACGCCGCACCCTTCCTGGTACAGCGCCGGCAGGATGAACTGGCCGAACTGGGGGCGGAGCTCGATGCTGCCATGGAGCGCTTCATCACCTACAGTGAGCAGCGTGGCGAGGCCGCCATTGCCCGAGTCGAAAGGCTGGACCAGAGCATAATGATGATTGCCATAGGCCTGTTGGTGCTGGCGCTAGGAGCGGCATTCCTCATTCGCTTCGCAATGATGCGTGTTGTGGTCACGCCGCTACGGGAAGCCGTTGCCCACTTCGAGCGTATTGCCGATGGCGACCTGACAGGTCGTATCGAGGACCGGGGCCGCAATGAAATAGGCCAGCTCTATACTGCCCTGGGAAATATGCAGGACAAGCTGAAGTCCCTGGTGCTCTCTCTACGCAGCAGTAGCGACAGCGTGTTCATCGGCGCCGGTGAGATCGCTTCTGGCAGCCAGGATCTTTCGTCGCGAACCGAAGAGCAGGCCTCGGCGCTGCAGCAAACCGCCTCCAGCATGGAGGAGATGGCCGCCACTGTCAGCAAGAACACCGAGACCTCCCTCGAGGCCGACCGGTTATCCACCAAGGCCTCTCAGACCGCCGAATCCGGAGGACAAGAGGTGGAGCGTACGGTGAAGCTGATGCGTGAAATCGCCGAGAGCGCGCGTCGCATCGACGATATCATCGGCGTCATCGACTCCATCGCCTTCCAGACCAATATCCTGGCACTCAACGCCTCCGTAGAGGCGGCCAGGGCCGGCGAGCAGGGCCGCGGTTTTGCGGTAGTGGCAAGCGAGGTTCGCTCGCTGGCCAGCCGCAGTGCAGACTCGGCCAAGGAGATCCGCGCTCTGATAGAAGAAACCACAACGCGAATCGCCAGCGGCGCTGAGCAGGCTGAACGCAGTGGCGAGACCATCAATGAAACCGTCGATTCGATACGGCTAGTGACCAGCCTGATGGGCGAAATCTCCACCGCCACTCAGGAACAGAACAGCGGCATCGAGGAGATCAATAGCGCCTTGACCGAGATGGACTCGGTAACCCAGCAGAATGCATCGCTGGTGCAGCAGACCAGCGCCGCAGCCGCGTCCCTGGAAGAGCAGTCCAAACGGTTGACTGGCCTGATCGCCACCTTCCGCATCGACGAACAGGGGGACACGGCACACCCGGCGTCCCACGCTTCACCTCAGGATGCTGAGCCGGAGAAGTTGCCTTCGCCGAAATCCGCCGGCAGTCGCAAGCGGGAGGTGGCTGTCACCGATGAATGGAGCGAGTTCTAAGCGAGCCGCCAGGCGACGGGTGTAGATCGCCCGGGATCAGCGAGGGGGAAGCGCCGGCAGCGATGGCGCTTGCTTGACCACGCCGAAAGCAAAACTGGTATCGATGGAGCCGATGCCGGGAATGGTGTGGAGGGTTTCGCGCATGAAGCGTTCGTAATCCTCCAGGCTTGCCGCCACCACCCGCAGCTGATAATCCCGCTGGCCGGTAAGGACGAAGCAATCGAGGATCTCGTCGATCTCCCTGACCCTGCGCTCGAAGCTTGTCACCGTCTCCGTGTCATGGCGTGCCAGTGAAATACGGGTAAACACGGTCAGCGGGTAGCCATAGGCCTTCTGATCCACGATAGCCGTATAGCCCCGAATCAATCCCTCCTCCTCCAGCCGCCGCACCCGCCTTAGACAAGGTGAAGGCGAGAGGTTTACCCGCTGTGCGAGTTCTTGATTGCTCAGTCGGCCATCCAGTTGCAGTTCATGAAGGATTTTTCGGTCGATTCGGTCCATGGCGTTTGCCCATTGGCAGATTGTTGCGTGATTGACTCTAAAGGCGCCATAAAAGGAAAGCAAATGCCTTGGTGAAGCGCCTAGGATTAGGGGTAGGGCACACCAACGCATCAGGGCAGGAGTCGAAGCATGTCGCACCGCAGGGAAACGCAGGACCAGGGCTTTGCCACGCGAGCCATTCACGAGGGATACGAGCCTCTGGACGAGCAAGGTGCGCTGACGCCGCCGGTGCATCTTACCTCCACCTTTGCCTTCGAGAGCGTCGAGCAGGGTGCGGCCCGTTTTGCCGGCGAAGCGCCAGGGCATTTCTACTCTCGCATTTCCAATCCCACCGTGGAGATTCTGGAAAAGCGTATGGCCAGCCTGGAGGGGGGCGAGGCGGGCCTTGCGACTGCTTCCGGCATGGGTGCGATTACTGCGCTGATGTGGAGCCTGCTGCGCCCGGGCGATGAACTGATTACGGACAACACTCTCTACGGCTGCACCCACGCCTTTTTCTATCACGGCCTGGCCGAGTTCGGTATCCATGTCAGACCCGTGGACCTATCCGACCCGGCCAAGCTGGAAGCCGTGATTAGTGACAAGACCCGTCTTGTCTATTTCGAAACCCCGGCAAATCCCACCATGCGACTGGTGGATATTGAAGCCATCAGCGAGATCGCTCATCGACACGGTGTCCAGGTGGCCGTGGACAACACTTACGCCACCCCGGCCATCACCAGGCCCATCGAGCGGGGAGCGGACTTCGTCGTCCATTCCGCCACCAAGTTTCTGGGGGGGCATGGCGATCTCGTTGCCGGTATCCTGGTAGGCAGCGAAGCGGATATGCTCAAGGTTCGCCTCACCGGGTTGAAGGATTTCACCGGTGCGGTGATGTCCCCCTTTACTGCCTTTCTGGTCATGCGCGGTATCAAGACCCTGGAGATACGCATGGCGCGCCAGTCAGCGTCCGCCCTGGAAGTGGCCCGCTGGCTGGAGAAGCACCCGAAGATCAAGCGTGTGTACTACCCCGGGCTCGAGAGTTTTTCCCAGTACCAGTTGGCCAGGCGGCAAATGAACGACTTTGGTGGTGTCATGGCCTTCGACCTGACTGGCGGGCTTGAGGCCGCCCGGCAGTTCATGAATCACCTCACGTTGATCTGCCGCGCTGTTTCCCTGGGCGATGCGGAAACGCTCATTCAGCATCCGGCCAGCATGACCCACTCCGTTCTCACACCGGAGGAGCGTGCCGAACACGGTGTTTCAGACGATCTGGTGCGCCTCTCGGTCGGGCTGGAAACCGTCGATGACATACTGGATGACCTATCCAAGGCCCTCGATAACCTGAAGGAAGCTTGACTGGCCGGGCCAGCCGAAACGTCTAGTCTTCCTCAGTTGGCGCCATCAGCTTCCGGGGTGGTGCCATTGTCTTCAGCCGTTGTTCGGCACGCTTAACGGTTGCCATCTTCTCGGGCCGCTTCATCGCCTTCCAGTGGCGTATCTCCTCCAGCGTTCTGCCACAGCCAACGCATAGCTCGCCCTGGAGCCGACAAACGGATACGCAGGGGCTCTCGATTTCCTTGACCATTTAGTGGATCACCGTGATTTCACGCGGTCTCTGCCAGTCGCCGCCGTCCATTTCGCAAACCTGTATCAATAAGGCATGCAACTGCCGCTCCCTCTTGCCGCGCCTCTGCTTGGCGATCATGTGGTCCCCAGTATGCTGGTATCTTTTTGAAACAAGGAATTACTTAAGGAGGCTCTTTCAAGCCCGCTGGCTAGCCTAGACTTGCCAACCAAGGGAGGCAAGACAAGCGGCAAAACAAAGGAGAGTGATATGTCTAAGGAAACGGATAAAGGCACGGTGCCCACGGCAAGCGTAGCCGAAACCCTGGCAGTGATGGGCGATGTCTTTGTGCCAAACATTGCCAAGGGCGTAATTATCCGGCGCCCCAAGGTGGTGGGCATGGCGGAGAAACTCGGCCTCGACAAGCGCGCTATTCAGCGTCTGCAGAAGCTCAACGAAAAGTATGGCTCCGGCCCTCTGATGCTGAACACACCGAACAGCAAGCCGATGGCGCTGATACTCGATCCCGACGATGCCAATCGTGTGCTCAACGAAACTCCCGAGCCGTTTGCCACCGCCGAATGGGCGAAGCGCAAGGCACTGGAGCACTTCGAACCGGATATGGCTCTGGTATCCCACGGGCCGGAGCGTGCGGAGCGTCGTCGTTTCAATGAGGAGGTGCTTCAAAGCGAGTGTCCCGTTCACGGCCTGGGAGCGCGTTTTGCCCAGGTAGTCGAACAGGAGGCCAATGACCTTCTTGCGCTTGTCGAGCAGTATGACGGCAAACTCGACTGGGACATGTTCGAGTCGACATGGAACCGAGTGGTACGCCGCGTGGTGCTGGGTGATAGCGCCCGCGACGACCAGCAGCTGACCGAGATGCTGGAAAAGCTGCGGTCAGCCGCTAACTGGGCCTTTTTCCACCCGGGGCACGACCGGGTAAAAGACGACTTCCACGAGCGCCTGTGCGCCTACCTGAAACGCGGGGAAGAGGGTAGCCTGGCTGCCGAGATCGCACGGGCACAGACTAACGAGATCACCCAGCCCGAGCATCAGGTGCCTCAGTATCTGTTCGCTTTCGACCCGGCGGGAATGGCTACATTCCGCGCCCTGGCGCTGCTGGCGGCTCATCCCGACCAGGCCGAACGGGCTCAGGGCGAGATTGCCGAAAATTCGGACAAGCCGGCACCGAAGCTAGACTACCTGCGCGCCTGCGTGCTGGAGTCACTGCGGCTATGGCCTACCACGCCAATGGTATTGCGCCAGACCACTGAGGCTACGCAGTGGGAGAGCGGCACCATGCCGGCCGAGACTTCGGTGTTGTTGCTTGCCCCATATTTCCATCGCGACGAGCGGGTTCTCAAGAATGCCAATCTATTCGACCCCGACCTGTGGCTTCAGCCGGGGGAGGCCGGGAATTGGCCGATGATGCCGTTCAGTGGTGGTCCCGGTATCTGTCCCGGCCGGCGGGTGGTGCTGACGGTAACCAGCAACATGCTGGCCAAGCTGCTGCAAGGGCGAGCATATCAATTGGATCCACCCGAACGGTTACTCAGTAGTAAGCCAATGCCGCCGTTGCTCAACAACTACGATCTGGCGTTCAAGGTCGACAACCGGTAAACCCTCGGCGAGCTAGGTTGGCTAATACACCTTTTGCTGCTTGCGCCGTTTCCGAGCCGGCCGTGCGGCATGGCGCAGCAGACGTCGAAAAGTTGGGCACTCGATATGGCTCGGGGCAGGGCAGGCGGCCGCGTGGCGCAAGCCATCTCGCATCGCTGTCAGCCGTCGAATGGTCCGGTCCAGTTCGTCTGCCTTGGCAATGAGCTGACCGCGATCGATATCGGGTCCGCCTTTGGTGCTGAACATGCCGCCGATTTCGTCCAGGGAGAAACCCGAGTTCTGGCCGAGCGCAATCAACGACAGCCGTTCCAGAACGTTTTCCGCGAACACTCGCCGTAAGCCGTGCCTTCCCACGGAGCAGATGAGCCCCTTTTCTTCGTAGTAACGCAGAGTAGAGGCCGGGAGCCCGGAGCGTCGGGCGACCTCTGCGATATCCAGAGTTTTCACACTTGACCTCAAGTTCACTTGAATTCGTATATTGAAACCTTCGGGGACAAAGGGGCAAGTTTCATCATGCATGAAGTACCTGAAATACTCCTGCATTCCGTGGCGATTGGCGTTGGCGCCACGCTGGTCATGGATTTCTGGGGATGGCTCCAGAAGCGTCTATTTCATGCGCCACCGCTCGATTACGCGCTGGTGGCGAGATGGCTAGGCCATTTCCCGCAAGGCCGGTTTCGGCACGCATCCCTCATGGCCGTGCCGCCAATCGTCGGAGAGCGTGCCTTGGGCTGGGTGGTGCATTACGCTATCGGCATCGTTTTTGCCGCCCTGCTGGTGTCGATTTGGGGGCTGGAGTGGGTTCGCGAACCAACGTTAGGGCCGGCTCTGATCGTTGGTGTCGGTACTGTCGTGGTGCCCTTTTTCATCATGCAGCCCGCCTTTGGTATCGGCATTGCCGGCTCGCGTACGTCGAAGCCGGCTATCATGCGACTGAAGAGCCTCGTTGCACATTTTTTCTTTGCCATTGGCCTCTTTCTCGCGGCGAAAGCCTGGGCGCTGCTGGTCTAGCTGACAACCATCTGGGGCTCTGTTGTGGTTGGCGTTTCGCCGGCTTTACAACACCGCCTCAGCCAGCAATTCTGTCTCTACGGCGCTGAGTCTTGTCGTCGTACATGCGATTGTCTGCCAGGCCAAGCACTTCCTGAGGGGCTACTTCGGTTGAGCTGGCACTACCCAGGCTAAGGCGCAACTCCACCTCCACGTTCGCACCATCCGTGCTGGGAATGATGCATCGTTGCCCTTCCAGATGGGTCCTGATCACATTTTCCAGTCGATTGGCGGCCGTCAGGTCTGCGGAAGGAAACAGGACGATGAATTCGTCACCACCGTAGCGCGCCAGTATGTCGCCGGTTCGACAATACGTCTTCAGGCGATCGGCTACCGTGGTGATGAGCTGGTCCCCTGCGACGTGTCCGTGACGGTCATTCACTTCCTTGAGTCCATCGACATCCATCATCAGCACGGCGAAGTCCAGCCCCGGCTGCTGGGCCTTGCCTTGAATGCTCTGCTGAAGCGCTGACTCGAAGAAGCCTCGATTATAAAGTCCGGTCAGCCCGTCGCGCTCTGCGGCTTGCTTCAGCGCCAGGTGCAGCAGCTTGTTCTCGGTGGCTGCCGCCAACTGGTCGACGAACAGGGTCAGCATCCGCTCCAATGCATCGTCCAGTCTGGATGCACGCACGATTAGCCAGCCTTCATACAGGCTGAGCCGGCCTGCCATGGACGTGGCATACAGCTGCTCGTCGTCGTCGCCGTCATTTAACTTGATGGTGCTGGCAGCCTGTTCGTGCAGCGATGCCAGAAGGCTGCCCAGGCGACGTTCGTCCTTCTGGCTCAGGGTGAGGCCGGCCACGGCGGCGTAGCGTGTTACCTCAGGGCGTTGGCGCTCTTGTAGAAAGACGGCAAACCCGTACTCCGGGAAGTCGGAGTGCAGATGTCTCAAGGAGTCGTCGAGCAGTGTATTGATGTCGTCGGCGCGGTTGGCAACGACACCGAGATCGAGAAGGGCATGAAAAACGCGGTTCTGGAACTTGATCTCCATGAAGCTGCGGCCAATCTGCCGATTCTGCCCGTACATGACCCAAGCGATTGCCAGCAAATAAATCAGTGCGCCGGATACCTGGTATATGTCCAGTGCGGGGCTGACGTAGGGCCGAAAATTGAATCCGGCCAGCAGGCTCCAGCCCAGGGCGCCGCTGATGAAAAGCCCCATTGATGAGGCCATTCGGCGTGGGCCGCCGACCACCATATTGTTCATGAAGCAGGCAAGACCGATGAACAGAGTGGCCACGACGTAGAAATCCAGCACGCTGCACCAAATGCCAAACAGCAGGCTGTCGAAGTACAGGTTCCTGAACTCGGCGCGCTTCGAGTCGTGAGCCAGGCAGGCATGGCCATAGGCCAATGCTGGCCACAAGAGCAGGAGCAGGCCCGGTAGAATCAGAGACCAGCCGCTGCCCTCTGCCAGGGCGATCCATACGGTGAGGCCGAAGGTATGACAAAAAGCGAACGTTCGCGGGGGCACCGTCGCCAGGGCGAGACGATGTGGACGCTTGAGCGATAACTGCGCCCGAGTTGACGGTGGCCTGGTATCGTACATGCCTGTCAGGGTCTCCTGTTATGCCCATGCAGGCAAGGCGACGTTGGTGCTGGGTCATTCGGCGGGTTAGCTTACGCCTTTCCTATATGCGAAAAATACACTCCCTTGCTCTGGCGTAGCAGTGAGCCACTGCCATGTAAAATCAGGCTGATGCTGCCATCATTACACCAAGACTAGTGCATCTGCCGATCGCAGCGACTGCATTTCTCGGAGCGAAGCCCACCATGACGTCCTTTACCAAGCCCCTGTTCTGGCGCGATGCGCGCATGCCACATGTGGAATTGCGCAAGGCTGAGGATGGCCGCAAGGTTTGCTACGCGCCGCACAGCCACGCCCAATGGTCGCTGGGGGCGGTGATCGAAGGGGAGAGCACCTTTCGCTACCGGGACGAGTGCTACCACATCAGCGCGGGTACCCTGGTGATGATGAACCCCGACTGGGTCCATGCCTGCAACCCCATCGACGACCGACCTTGGGCCTACCTGATGCTTTACGTGGATGCCGCCTGGCTTACCGAGCTTCGCCACCAGGCCGGGCTGTTGCAGAAACCGCGCTGGCAGAATATCGCCACCGCCGTGCTCCGTGAGCGTGAATGGTACGAAGGATACTGCCGCATGGCGGCGTGTCTGCTGGACCCGAGCCGAGCCTTGCTCGACAAGCAGACGGCGGTGGTCGAATATCTCTCCGCCCTGATGCATGAACTCGCCGGCCAGCCTGCCAGGCCAGGCGAACAGGTGCCATCCACCCTTCAGGCGCTGGCCTGTTACCTGGACCATCATGCGGCTGAGGAGATATCGCTCGATGCATTGTGTGAACGTAGCGGTTACAGCGCCGGCCACTTGATCCGCGCCTTCAAGCGTTACTTCGGCTTCACACCACACGCCTATCTGATCAACCGCCGCATTCAGCTGGGTCAACGCGCGCTGAAGGGCGGCACGCCGATTGCGGAGGCGGCACTGAACGCCGGATTCTCAGATCAGCCCCATTTTCAGCGCACCTTCAAGCGCATGGTGGCCGCCACGCCCAATCAGTATCGCCAGCCATCAATCGAATAGCAGGAACAGGCAACTGGCCGCCAGCAGTACAGCCAGCGTACGGTCGATGCCTGTCAAGCTTGTTGGAACCTGGAATCAGGCGGCTTCTAATC
>NZ_JAHXBV010000023.1:0-996 GCF_019915905.1 Halomonas sp. ANAO-440
CTGCCGCGCTTGAGGATCTCACGGACACGCTGCATCAGGCGCTGCAAACTGGCCTTGGCCAGCGTCAGCTTCGGCAGTTTGTGCCGAGTCAGCGTGTAGCCCAGATACCCCCGATTCCATGGCCGGCCCACCGCGCTTTTGTCGCGATTGACCGTCAGCCTGAGTGAGCTCTCGAGAAAATCACTCAGACTGGCCATGACCCGCTCGCCCGCTCGCCGACTCCTGACATACACCTGCATGTCGTCGGCGTAGCGGCAGAAGCGGTGGCCGCGGCGCTCCAGTTCCTTGTCCACGTCATCCAGCAGGATATTCGCCAGCAGCGGACTCAGCGGTCCGCCCTGGGGCGTGCCCTGCCGGCGTGGCGCGGTCAAGCCATCCTGGAACATGCCGGCTTCCAGGTAACGGCGGATCAGGCGCAGCACCCGCTTGTCGTGAACGCGGCGCGCGACCCGTGCCATCAGCAGGTCGTGGTTCACTCGGTCGAAGAAGGCTTCCAGGTCGAGGTCGACCACCCAGCGGTGGCCGGCGGCGACATGGGTCTTCATCGCCGAAACGGCCTGCTGGGCACTGCGCCCGGGGCGGTAGCCGTAACTCGATGCGGAGAAGCCCGGATCGAAGAGCGGCGTCAGCACCTGGAGCAGCGCCTGCTGGATCAGCCGGTCGGTGACCGTGGGGATGCCGAGCTGTCGCGTCCCGCCCTTGGGCTTGGGGATCTCGACGGCTCGAACTGGGCTGGGGTGGTACTCACCGGCCAGCAGCCGCTCGCGCAGCGTCGACCAGTGTTGCTTCAGGTGGTTGGCCAACTGGTCCACCGTCATGCCGTCGGCACCCGGCGCCCCTTTGTTGGTAACCACCCTACGGTAAGCCCGCGCCATGTTGACCTTCTCTACCACGGCCTCCATGAGCGGGGCGGGCTCCGCTTTCGTCCACGATGACGACGCCGGGACCGTCTCGACGCCCACCGGCTGGGACTCGGGGTTCCGCCCCTGCCCCTTT
>NZ_JAHXBV010000024.1:0-128737 GCF_019915905.1 Halomonas sp. ANAO-440
GCCGGCCATGGAATCGGGGGTATCTGGGCTACACGCTGACTCGGCACAAGCTGCCGAAGCTGGCGCTGGCCAAGGCCAGTTTGCAGCGCCTGATGCAGCGTGTCCGCGAGATCCTCAAGCGCGGCAGGGGACGCAACATTCGACGCGTCATCGAAGAACTGATCCCGGTCCTGCGGGGCTGGGCCAACTACTTCAGCCTCGTCGACGTGAAACGCCCCCTGGAAGTGCTGGATCAATGGATACGTCGCCGACTGCGCTGCGTAATCTGGCGGCAGTGGAAGCGCCCATGGACCCGACGCCGCAAGCTTCTGGCGCTGGGTCTGGACGAGCAGCGTGCCTGGAAATCAGCGGGGAATGGGCGAGGTCCCTGGTGGAATGCCGGCGCCTCGCACATGAACCAGGCCCTACCGCGGAAGGGGTTCGACCGGCTGGGTCTGATCTCGGTACTCGAAACGGTAAGAGGGGCTTAGTCGTTCTTCATGAACCGCCGTATACGGAACCGTACGTACGGTGGTGTGGGAGGGCGCCGGGGGTGACCCCGGCCCCTACCCGATTAATGGCAGAGGCACGAAGCCAGAGACCGGATTGACTCCCATAATGGGAGGTGCTAGGCTTCTCCCAAAAAGGGAGGTTGCATGAGGGTTATCGCAAAAAGGACTTTGCGTCAGTTTTGGCAGGGTCACTCCGATGCCGAAACGGCTCTCACTGAATGGTACAACATGATGCTGAAGGCATCCTGGGCTACGCCTCAAGAGCTGAAAGCGGAGATTCGCACGGCCAGTATCCTCAAGGGTGGTCGAGTCGTGTTCAATATCGGAGGAAACAAGTACCGGGTTATCGTAGCAATACGGTATGCACAGCAAATTGCCTGGATACGTTTCGTTGGCACTCATGCTCAGTACGATCAAGTGGATGCAGAGACGATATGAACATACAGCCTATTCACACCGAAGCGGACCTCGAGCGTGCTTTTGCCCGTATGGAAGCCCTATGGGGGGTTGAAGACGGTACGCCGGAGGCGGACGAGCTGGAAGTGCTCTCTATCCTGGTCGAGAAGTACGAAGATGCGCATTACCCTATCGGGCCGTCCGATCCCATCGAGGCGATCAAATTCCGCATGGAACAGCAGGGGCTGACACAGCGCGATCTTGAACCCTATATCGGCTCGAGCGGACGAGTCTCCGAGGTTCTCAACCGCAAGCGCAAGCTGAGCCTTCGCATGATCAAGCGGCTGCACGATGGCCTGAACATTCCTTATGAAAGCCTGATGGAGCAATCTGCAGCCTGATGCAGGACAGACAGCTGGCGGCCGTCGCTGAAACGGCGCAGCGCCCAAGCCTAAAGCTCTAGTCTTTCCGGCCGATAGATCCTCACCGGTGCCCATCGCGCCCGGAAGAGGGCAAACCCGTGGCCGTCATCAACACCAATATCCTATCCCTGATCGTGCAGGCCAACCTGCGCGGCAGCCAGCAGGCGATGCAAACCGCCATGCAGCGGCTGTCGTCGGGCCTGCGTATCAACAGTGCCAAGGACGATCCCGCCGGCCAGGCCATCGCCAACCGCATGACTGCCCAGATCAGCGGGCTCAACCAGGCGGCACGCAACGCCAACGACGGCATTTCCGTGGCGCAGACCGCCGAAGGGGCGCTGAACCAGGTCAACGACAACCTGCAGCGAATTCGCGAACTCGCCGTGCAGGCGGGCAACGGCACCCTGAGCCCGAGCGACCGCACCTCTATACAGAACGAGATCGACCAGCGTCTGGACGAGATCGATCGCATCACCGAACAGACGGCCTTCAATGGCATTCGCGTGCTGGGTGAAAACCGTGGGTTGCACATTCAGGTGGGTGCCAACGACGGCCAGACGATCCGCCTGGAGCTGCGGGCCATGGACCGGCATGCCCTTGGGCTGGGTGGCTTTCGTATCGCCGATGGCGACGAGGGCAGCGCCACGTCAGACCCGCTGACTGCCCTCGATGCGGCGCTGAACCGGGTCGACCGGCAGCGTAGTCAGCTCGGGGCGGTACAGAACCGCTTCGAGGATGTCATTACGAGCTTGCAGACTACGTCACTCAATCTCTCGGCGGCCCGGTCGCGGATCCAGGACGCAGACTACGCCCGGGAAGTCTCCAACATGGTGCGCGCCCAGATCCTACAGCAGGCGAGCTTCGCCATCCTGGCTCAGGCGAACCGAGTGCCGGAGACCGTGCTGGCGCTGCTGCGCTGAGGCGTTCTCCCTGCCTGCAGCCGCTTTCATCGCCTCGCCGGTCAACATCCGAAGAAAAATTTTTCGCCGTTTCCCTAAAGTCCTTCCGAAAGCGGCCGTTAATCAGGGTAACGGCCAACGGCGCCGTTGCGGCGGGTCCGGTAGACAGGACCGCAACACCAAGATCAGCGGGCCCGCCAATGGAGCCCCCAACACTAGGAAGGAACATCACATGTCCGTGATCAATACCAACATCACTTCCATGATTGGCCAGTCCAATCTTCAGAAGAGCCAGAACGCCCTGCAGACCTCCATGGAGCGTCTCTCCTCCGGCCTGCGTATCAACAGCGCCAAGGATGATGCGGCCGGTCAGGCCATCGCCAACCGTATGAGTTCTCAGATCAACGGTCTCAATCAGGCTCAGCGTAATGCCAACGACGGTATCTCCATTGCTCAGACCGCTGAAGGTTCGCTGAACCAGATCAACGATAACCTGCAGCGTATCCGCGAGTTGGCCGTCCAAGCGCAGAATGGCACCAATAGTCAAGCTGATCTGAACTCTATTCAGAACGAAATCGATCAGCGTATTACTGAAATTGATCGGATTTCTGAGCAGACTGACTTCAACGGCGTAAAAGTGTTGGATGATGGTGTAAAAGCAATTACCATACAGGTGGGGGCTAATGATGGTGAAACTATTTCAGTCAATCTCACGGCAATTAATTCAGAAACTCTGAACCTGGAAGATTTCAACGTTAATGGTCACGTCGGCGAGCTTGAGCAGGCTGTATCCGGTGGAACAGTTGCAGCAGGCGCAACATTTGAAGGATTGGTTGCTGCAAGTGGTGGTGCTACTGTCACTTTCTCCGATGGCCCGGATGGAGCACTGGCGGGTGCTGCGCTTCAAGTCGACGACAATGGAAACTACTTTGTTACAGATAGTGGTGGCGCTGTCTTTGCAGTTGATAATGTTCTCAAGGAAGTTAATAGTGATGGAGAACTCACTGGAGTAAGCGTTACTGTAGGCTCAGAAGTTCGAGGAGATGGTGATCGTTTCGGCAATCCAATGGCTAATTTGGATGCTGCACTAAATACAGTCGATAATTTACGATCCGAGTTGGGTGCTGTTCAAAATCGTTTTGAGGATGCAATCACCAACCTTCAAACTAACAGCACCAACCTTGCGTCAGCCCGTTCGCGGATTGAAGATGCCGACTACGCTGTGGAAGTGGCGAACATGACTCGCGCGCAGATCCTGCAGCAAGCTGGCACTTCCGTGCTGGCTCAGGCCAACCAGATTCCGCAGAACGTGCTGTCTCTGCTAGGCTAAGGTAAGACCTTAAGTCTGTACTTTGAAAGGCGACATTCCTTTTCGCAAGGCAATCGAACCGGCCCCCACTCATGGGGTCGGTTTTTTCATTAAGCCACATGCCATTCTAGAGTTTATACCTGATGATATTGCCTAGGCTCGATGGGTGATCAGCTTGAGGCGAAACCTTCAGTTCGCGAATGGGGTTCAGAATGTTTTCTGAAATTGCTCCATGTGATCGTTCAGTCGCTGAAAAAGACGCCAAAATACCAGTGCATTCCATCCTTTGCACTTGGCTCTTGCGAGGTAGGCTAGCCACATTGCCATTTTCCGCGTGAGCTGCTCATGTCCAAGACGTCACCCGCAACATCCTCTCAAAAGCGCAACCCCCGTCTACTGTGGGCCAATCCCTTCTGCCTGCTTGACAGTTCCAGTGGAGCCAGCATGACAGTGCGCCAGATGCTGCTGCAGCTGGCGGCTAGTGGCTACGAGGTGCAGGTGCTGGGTGCCACTATATTCGACGCCCCCAAGGGCATGGGAAACTTCAAGGAACAATTTCCAGATACAGGCCCGCACCTTCATCAGCTGATCAAGGCTGAGGATGGCCCGCTAACCCATCAGCTGGTGGTTACCTATAGTACCGCTCGTAGTCACATGACCACCCACGAGGAAGGCCTCTGGTACAGCCAGTACACCTACCTGCTCGATACATTCAAGCCTGATATCGTCTGGTTCTACGGTGGCCAGACCCTGGACATGCTAATTCCAGACGAGGCTCGCGTGCGCGGAATACCCTCGGCGTTCTATCTAGCCAATGGCAGTTACAAGGCGGTGCGGTGGTGTCGCGATATTGACTTGGTAATAACCGATAGTCAGGCAACGGCCGACATGTACCGAAAAACGGCTGGCTTTGCCGCCAAGCCGGTAGGCAAGTTCATTGATCCGAAAACTTTCGTCGCCGAACAGCATGAGCGCCGCAACCTGCTATTCGTCAATCCTAGTTGGGCCAAAGGTGCCAGCGTGGTGGTGCAACTGGTGGAAAAACTGGAGCGCGAGCGGCCTGATATCATGTTGGAAGTGGTGGAAGCCCGCGCCGACTGGTCGGAGGTGGTACGTGAAACCACCCGCCAGTTGGGCAAGCCGCGCGAAAATTTTAACAATGTGTGGGTCACCCCCAACACCAGCGATATGCGCGGCCCCTACAGTCGGGCTCGGGTACTGCTCGCTCCCAGCCTCTGGTGGGAAAGTTCTGGTCGGGTACTGGCGGAAGCTATGCTCAACGGCATACCGGCACTGATCACCAACCGCGGGGGCATGCCGGAAATGATTGATGATGCCGGTATAGCCTTCGACTTCCCCGAAAGCTGTTATGAAGAGCCACACCAGCACCTGCTCAGCGATGAAGTCCTGCAGTCGCTGTTCGACGCTGTGACAACTTTCTACGACGATGAAGTGTTGTATCAGGAATACGTGGAGCGAGCCAAACGCGTTGGTGAGCAGAAGCACAATATCGATCGAGCCACGGAGCGGCTGGTGACGGCTATGGCGCCCTTGGCCAAACAGCGCGCCGGCAACAAGGACTTTACCGTCAGCCTCAGGAAGCGTCATCGCCAGAACTTGTCCAGTAAATCGGTCAAACCCGAGTTCAAGGTTGATACCAGCTACTTGCACGTGGTGCAAACCAACCGTAACTTGCAGCAGCAGTCTCCATGCCTTCACACCCGAGGCTTTGACTGGCAGCTCAAAGGCAAGGTGATTGTTCTTGATAACCGCGCCAAATTGCTAAGGACAGGTGCTGCAGACGTGTTGGCCACCACCGGGGCCTTTGGCATTGTGGCATTCGATCCTGCTAGCGAAGTGATCAAGGCTAAGCAGTATGAAGGCAGTGAGGACATTCAAGTGTTCCAGCACGCCCTACTGGGAGACGGCCAGCCGGCTAACCTTCACGCGTGCATTGCTCCGGAAATGACTAGCACCTTGCCACCGCTGCCTACTGAGATGCTGCCCGAACACCACCGTCAAGGCACCCAGGTGATTGCTCAGCTGCCAATCAACACCATCGCTTTGGATAGCATTGAAGGGCTTGAAAACCTCGACTGGCTGATCCTCGATGAGCTGAGCGATTCTATGGCGGTGCTGGAAAATGGTAAGCAGGCGCTTAAGGAAACCCTGCTGATCCAAGCTCGTGTGGCCTTCTTGCCGACGCACGAACGTCAGCCCAGCCTGACCGAGCTGCAGTACTGGGCCAGCCGTAATGGTTTTCGCTTTTATCGATTTAATGATATTCACCATCACAGCCATATCCCAGACAACATCACCGCGAAGAAATGCCCTGCCACTGATCAAGAAAATGCTGATGTACTTTTTTTGCCGAATCAAGAACGCATTGCCAAGTTGGGCGATGAGCATAAAATAAAATTAGCGTTTGTTCTGAGTACAGTGTTTGAAGCAGATGATATGGCGTATAAATTACTCCTCTCCGTCGATCCACAGCGAGCCATGTTGTTCCTTGAATCGAAAGGGCTGCTTGCGAAAGATCCAGTTGGCCTAACAGCTCCTTCGAAACCTGATCTACCTTCGCCTTCCACTACTATTGCCTATGAGCCTGATAGTGTTGATGAAGGAAATGTGAAAAGCCATTTATTACTAGGTGACCTAGATGCCCCTAGCAACAAAAAGATTGTTCTAATGCTATCTTTTGGAAGGAGGCCTTGGATTGATAAAACATCTGAAGCGGCTAGGTTGTATGCGAAAAATATAGGTGCTGACTTTTTGTTAATTCAGGAGTCTCCTAGTGATGATCAATTAATGCTTCCTAGTTTTAAAGCTTCATATGGGCGTAAGAAGAAAGAGATTTATGCATATAAACTGTATTTCCCATGGCTATACATGACCAAGTATGGGTATGAAAGGGTGCTCTTGGTAGATGATTCTGCCGTGGTGTCGCCCAATTCTCCGGATATTTTCGCCGAAGTGCCAAAGGGGTATTCCGGGTATGCCTGGAGCCAGCCTGATGAGGCTCTTATTTCTCTTGCTGGTATCAGTGCTTGGCTTAGACACAAATGTGGTGCTGTAGGTCTCGCTATTGACTCATCCGAGTCTTTCTATAGATCAATAATCTTTGGAAGTATTGATTATTCGAAATTCAATAGTAAAATCAGGTTTTTAGATAATAATGATGTTTTAGAACTTGATGTGGGTCAGTATGCCAATACAGCTGTAATGATTTTTGACCGATCTTGTGTCGGGGCAATTTGCCCTGAAGAAATATGCAAAGCTAGCGAACTTTTGTATTCGGCTCAGCCAAATCAGACCTTATGGTGGTACTTGCTAAGCAAGCATAAAGCGCCAGTTTATAAGATAGACTCACGGTGGAATTGGCTGTTGGGCTGGGGGCTTTCGAGCAGTGAAAGAAGAGATATGTCACATGTCTCAGCCTGCCAAGGCAGTTCGAATGCTTATATTTCTCATGTGACATCTGCATACAAGAATCGAGATAAATTGATTGGTCAGCTAAGTGAAGCTGTATTGGGGCGGGATAAAAATGGCATCTTAAGAATTAATGATCCTGGCCTTTTTAAGCGTTTGATTTCTAAGGCGCTCCATTTATCAAAGTTGGTGTGTATCGTTCAGGTTGGTGCTAATGATGGAAAAATTAATGACCCTATATACGATTTGGTTATAAAGAATAAAGGTAAAACCAAAATTGCACTTATAGAGCCTCAAGTCGATGTTATTCCTTACCTGGAGTATAACTATAGGGCTCATCCTCAGGCTACAGTGTTTAATTGTGCTGTGGGCGAGCCTGGAACATTAATTCTTTTCAGACTTAAGCCGGAGTATTATGATGTGCTAGTTAGGACTTATTTAAAGGAGAGTCCAAGTTACAGGGTTCCTACCGGCTTCTCTTCTTTCGATAAGGGGCATGTAATAAAGCATGTGAGAGGTAAGTTGCCAGATAATTTGCGCATTGAGGATGCTATTGAGGCTATTGAAGTTCCTTGTGTTAATTTGGAGGAAATTGCTTCCAAGCTAGATTGGGAGGATGGTTATGATGTGCTTCAGATAGATACTGAGGGGATGGACGATGCTGTTATATATGCTTCCTCAATTGAGAAATTCAGGCCAAAAATTATTAATTTTGAGCATGTGCATTTGAGTCATGATTCTTATCGTGAGCTATGCGCCTACCTTGCCTCTTTGGGTTACACCTTGTATCGTTATAGTGGATCTGATACTTTGGCGACATTAGTCGGAGCTAGTGATAGGCAATTTGCAACCTGCTGAACATATTGGCGACTATTGTTAGGGTGATTGCCCGAGTACATGTATAGAAAAACTACTTTGGTGCTTTGGGAAGCCGCTTTGCGTTAGAGAATCGCTGAGCAATTTGTCGTTGGGCTTCTGATGGGCTCAGCGCTGCTAATTCAATGTCGCAGCGGCCATTTTCCGACCTATTCAAGTCGCTGATTTCTCTGCCAGCCGGGGTTTCCAGCTGGCAGGGCAAATTCAGGTCGCACTTGCCCCATCAACTCGGCCCTCGCATCGCCAGTCCCAACAGGCTGAATAACTGCGCCTTGTTCTTGGTCAGCCCCTTGTGGCGTACCTTTGGGTAGCCGAAGAGGTTCTTTTGATGACATGAAACGGTACTCGACCTTGGCGCGGATGCTGGCCTTGGTTTTCTTATAGTGGCATAGTGAATCTGGTCACATGATTTTGACTGTATGATCATTCACATAGACAGTCAGATGCAGATGATGACGAAGAAGAGAACGTGCAGTCCATAATTTCGCTTGGAGGCGGCCATGACGATAACTGAACACGAACGAGTCATCGGCGAACTGGAAAACCTGATCATCGAGACTCGCGCTACGCTTGCCCGCTTCGACGAGGCCGGCATGGACGAGCAGATGCCGGTCGATTACCAGCGACTCCATGATATCTATACCAAGGCCGTGAATGACCAGCGAGCCTATACGTTGGCGATGCTCGATCTTCCTGCGCCAATTCCGCAAACATTCCAGCGACAGGGGAGGGGGAATGAATGAACCTCAAAAGATCACATTGCATGAAGTGCTTTACGAGATCCTGCCGAAGCTGAAGGCGGCTGAGGAGATGGTCCAGAACACTCTGCTGGCGATACTCGAAGTGACCGAAGAGCCATTGGAGCAGGCGCGGCGCCGGGAACAGCAGGACGCGATGGAACTTGAGCTGTTTACCATTCGCCTGAATATCAAACACCTGCTTAATCGCTATTCGCAAGACGTTCAGGCGATGGGGGAAAGCGAGGAGAGTGGCGGGGCCATATGTGATGGGCCGGTGCTGACGCAGAATGACGGCGAGGCGCAGGCCATCGAGAAAGCGAAGCTGCTGCACGAGCGGTTACTCAGACGCTCCAAGCCGGACGGAAACGTTTCGGAGGCGTGATCGAAGGTTGATCATGAGCTGTGCCGAAACAACTTTTCCTTAAGAAATTGCTAAAGCTCAGCATCCTTTGGCCGATAAATGGAGCAATGACCCAAGGAACGGTGAGCTCCCCGCATGGCAAGCATCAATACCAACCTTCTTTCCCTCACTGGCCAGGCCAACCTTGGCCGTTCGCAGTCGTCGCTGGCTACCGCCATGGAGCGGCTCTCATCGGGGTTGCGCGTCAATAGCGCCAAGGACGATGCCGCAGGCCAGGCCATCGGCAACCGTTTGACGAGCCAGATCACCGGGAGGGCGATGGCACAGCGCAATGCCAACGATGGGGTTTCGCTCTCTAGAACCGCCGAGGGCGCCCTGGACGGGATCAACGAGAAGTTGCAACGAGTGCGAGAGCTCACTGTTCAGGGACTCAACGGTACGCTGAACCAGATTGACCGGGATGCCATCCAGGCGGAGATCAATCTCAACCTTATGGAGATCGATCGTATCAATGAGCAGGCCCGCTACAATGGCATACCGTTACTGGACGGGCAGGCCGGTGTGGTTAACCTGCAGGTAGGGGCTAACGATGCACAGACCCTGGGCATCGATTTGCGGCCCCCCGGCTTCAGTGTGAATGCGCTGGGCTTGGAAGAATTCAATATTTCAGGAATTCCCGGTAAGGTCAGCCCGGTCCATACCCTGGACAGGCTCTCCCAGAATATCGTTCTCACCAACGAGGGCACCACGGTAACCTACAGTCTTGACGGTTCCATCATGGCGGAAGGTAGCAAGCTCATGCGCCAAGGTAGTGCGGGCAGCTATTTTGTGCAGACGGAAGAAGACGGCAAGGCAATGCACTACCTGGCATCCAAGGAGGCACACAGCACCACCTTCACGCGATCCAGCACGGTAGATGTAACGGCTGACCCCAACATCTTCTACCGAGAAACCGAAACGGCCACCGGAAATAGTCTGAACAATGCGACCTATCTCGACAATAGTGGCAATTCGATCAGTGGTCAATTGGTCCTTGGGGCGGATAACGGCGACACCGATTTCTATCTGCGCACTGTAGAGGGTGGGGAGACCTTCTACTATCGTGCCGTTGTGACCAGTGAAAGCCAGCGTCAAGGCTTGTATCAAGCGGGTGATGAAGTTGTTGTGAGTATCGCTCAGGATGCCGAGCGGTTCTCGACGTTGGATTACAGCGGGATATCTGAGGTGAGAACGATTCCGCTGGCCGGAAATATCGATTTCGAGAATGCGGATGGTACTGCTTTCAATCTCGGAAGTTCGCCCGTTCTTGTAGAAGCCGATAATGGTTGTTTCGTTCGAGTCGAGGACGATGGCGGCTACCTCTACTATGCTGTCGTTACCGTAACTACGGTCCTGGAAGTTGATGAGGTAACAGTCAAGGTGGCCAGCGAGCATGCCCTGACCACCCGTTCCTTCTCGCCGCTGGACCCTGAGAATAGCGTCGATACTGATAGCTATGACCCTGACGAATATGATATCGAGGTGGCCTTCCTGAATGAGGAGGGGAGTGCGGTCACCGGCTGGACGCTTTTCGGGAGCGATGGCGAGTACTTCGTTCAGCCAGACGGTGAAAGCTTCTATTATCGTGCCACTGCGCCTGACGTCAGTAAAACGGCTGCTCCCGTCACTGACGACGAGGGAAACGTCACCCAGAAAGGCACCGTCACCGTAACGATACAGGCAAGCGACAGCCTGGCACGTCATACCGAGGAAGCTCCCAGCGGTACTATCTCTGAGCCGACGCATAGCCCAGTCATTGCCAGTGATGCCAATGGAATACGAGAAGACACAACGCTGGTGCAGGGCGCCGATAATCGCTATTATCTGTTGCGCGAAAACGCAGCACCCTCGTTCGATACCTATGAGCCTGTGAACTTGGTCACGGTGGTGGATAGCGATGGCAATCAAAGTATCAGCGTTACCAGCATTGGATCTGAGCGAGCCAGGTCCGATTTCGACACCGTCGACGAAATGACACGTACACCCGACGTCCTGCTTGCCAACGCCGAGGAAATTAACAATCTACTTGAAGACAGCGAGCTGGTGGTAGATCAGACCGGCCGCTATTACTTGCGTACCATCGAGAATGACAGCGCTGTCTTTCATTACGTCACCGTGACGACAACGCTACAGAGCAACGGTGAATATTCACTGGAGTTTTCCCCGGGGGATGTTGCCCGACGCCTTGATGATGTGCTGATGGTTGATGGCACCTCTACCGTGGCGCTTGACCCTGCTTCGCCTCCCAACGTGGAGGTGACTTATGTCGACGTCAGCGGTCGTGTACACAGCAATGTGTTGGGTCGAGATGACAACGGCAACTACATCATGCGTATCGCCGATGACGGGGCATCCGACTACAAGATAGCCACACTGGTGGAAATGGACGAGCTCGACGATACGCTGATCTCCACGGACGGCAACTATCTGATCAGGACCGTGAACGGGACGGGCGAGGTGATCATTTATTACGCCTTGAGCTTCAACAACATCATTACCCAGGCGGAAAATGACTACTACACACCTATTGTCATAACCGAAACCGGTGATGAAATCCGTCTGCGTACTCCCGAAGATCCCTTGGCTACCCTGGATCGGGCCATCGCTCGAGTTGATAAAAAGCGCAGCCATCTCGGTGCCATGGAGAATCGCCTAGGGTCGGTGATTGAGTCTCATGAAACAACTAATATCAACCTGGCGGCCGCACGCTCACGCATCATGGATACCGACTATGCGGTAGAGGTTGCCAACATAACCAAGTCTCAGATCCTGCAGCAGGCCGGCACGAGCATGCTTGCTCAGGCTAACCAGGTGCCGCAGAACGTGTTGTCTCTGCTGGATTAATCATACGCTTGTTTTATTGGAGCTGGCCGTGACGAGCCATGAATATAAGCAGGTCATCGGCGAATTGGAAAAGCTGATCCTCGAGACCCTCGCCACTCTTGCCCGCTTCGAGGAGTCCGGCATGGACGAGCAAATGCCGGCTGATTACCAGCAGCTTCACGACATCTATACCAAGGCCGTCAATGACCAGCGAGCCTATACGCTGGCGATGTTCGATCTTCTAGCACCAATTCCAGAAACATTCCAACAGTGGGAGGGGTAATGAATGAACCGCAGCGTATTACCTTGCGTGATGTGCTTTACGAGATTCTGCCGAAGCTGAAGGCGGCGGAGTCGATGATTCAGAATACCCTGCTGGCGATTCTCGAGGTGACGGAGGAGCCATTGGAGAAGGCGAGGCGCCGGGAACAGCAGGAGGAGATGGAACTCGAGCTATTTACCATTCGCCTGAATATCAAACACCTGCTTAATCGCTATTCGCAAGACGTTCAGGCGATGCGGGAAAGCGAGGAGACCGGTGCCGCAATCGGCGATGGGCCGATATTGGCACTGGATGACGGCGAGGCCCAGGCCATCGAGAAGGCCAAGATGTTGCACGAGCGCTTGGTTGCTATGCAGAAGGAATTGGCAAAGGGGTAAAGCTTTACGCCTTCCCGCTCAGCTTGCCGGTACCGCCGCTGGCGAAGGCGGCACGGGCTATGATGTCGTAGTTGGAGAGGGAGCTTTTGCTGGACTCGAGCGTGCCGCTACCACTGGCTTGTGTGCTGGCCGTTGCTTCCGTGGTATTGGGTTCGGGGCGCTCGGCGCCATGTCTTGCGCTGGCCTGCTGGGCCATTTCCAGTTGGGCGGTAAGCAGGTATTGGCGGGCCTGGGCGGCGACCTGGTGGTCCTTGGGTGAGGGGTCGGCCGGGGCGAGGGCCGCGCTGATCACCTGCTGCATCTTGCCGATGGTGGCGCGGGGGTCGCCGGGCACCGGGCCGTAGTCGATGGGGACTTCGCCGGCCACGGCATAGCGCTGGCCGTCCGGGCCGCGTTCGAACTGGTAGCTCACCGCACCGGTATACTGTCCGCCGGCGATCTGGTGGGCCAGTTCGTGCTGGCGCACTTCGCGGTCGGTGGTCTTGAGGTGTTCGAGGTGTCGCAACTCTTCCTGGCTCAGCGTTTCACCATTGGGCTTTTGTGCGGCATCGCCCTCGGCGACCTTGCCCTGGGCCGCATCCTCGGCGGCCCTGCCGGTTGCCTCGGCCTTGCCTGGTTCACCGACCCGCCGTGCGGCTTCGGCGTTGCCGACAAGGCCGGCGCCGGGCTGCCAACTGCTGGAAGAGAAGGGCACGGGGCCGATGACAGTGGATGCATGCATGGTGAATGTCCGTAGGGCGGGCCGAATTAGAGTAGAGTATTGGCGACTTTTGCGTTGACGGCAACAATGCCCAGTGGCCGATTGCGAGTGTGAATGACGAACCATGCCTACCATCGACGTGGTGATCGAGCTTTCCCATGATGCCTGCCTAGCCCATTACGAGGGCCGGGTAGGGCAGGTGCATACCCGCAGCCTGGATGGCAGAAAGGTGATCTTTCCCGCCGAGGCGCTGCGCCGCGTGGTGACCCGTGACGGGGTGCATGGCCGCTTCCGGCTGACCTTTTCCGAAGCGGGGCGATTTGTTTCGATACGGAAACTCTAGCCAGTTCATATGGCTTGATGCAGGTCAACAATACGTAACATTTTCCGCAGGCTACGCTGTTACAATTTGCACACTTGGGCACATTTTGTGCTGAATGGGCTGCTGGAGAAGCGCCTGCCAAACAGAGGTCATTCGATGCTCGTCGGTAAACTGAAGCTTAAGCGAGACTCGGAGCGCCGCACACGGCTGCTTGACAGGCTGGCCGAACCGCCCGAGGCGGGCCATGAGCTATTCGTCGGCTTCAGCTCGTTGCGCGATACCTTCAGTCGCCACCACCACTCCCGTGATTTCTCCTTCGCGCACGCCCGCTACCTGCGCAGCCGCGTGCTGGCATTGGGTATCATCTTCGCCATACTCTCCCCGCTGTGGATCGTGGTGGATGCCCTGGTGCTGCCCACCGAGCTGCTGAAGTACACCCTTGTCGGGCGGGTTGTGCTGATATTGGGCCTCGTGGCCGTGCTGCTGCTTGCGCTCTACAGTCAGGAGCGGATTCGTCGCATCCGCCTTTGTGCCGGCATGCTGCTGGCACTGCCCGCGGCGTTCTATACCCTCATCCTCGTCATGCTGCCGCCACATGAACTGCATAACCTGGTGGGGTACGGATTCATCCCCTTCCTGCTGGTGGCATCGCTCAGTGTTTTTCCCTTCACGATACTGGAGTCGCTGTTCGCCGGCATCGCCATGCTGGCCCTGCAGGTGTTTTCGCAGATGGTCGACGGCAGTTGGCTAACCGGGCGCGGTGCCGAAGCGTTCTGGCTGCTGTCGAGTCTGCTGGTGGTTTCCATGGCGGCCAACCATTTCCAGCTCAGCCTGTTGCTGCGTCTCTATCGTCAGGCCACACATGACCCGCTGACGGGGCTATTCAATCGCGGCGCACTGGAGGAACACCTGGCCAAGATCCAGGCCTGGCAGCGCGACACCGAGGGGCTGGACAGCGCCGGCAGCGTGCCCTGTTCGCTGCTGATGCTCGATATCGATCATTTCAAACAGATCAACGATACCTATGGCCACTCCGTGGGCGATGCCGTGCTATGTCAATTCGCCGAGCTGTTGATCGGGCAGACGCGCAAGCATGACTGTACGGCGCGCTATGGCGGCGAGGAGTTCGTGGTGCTGCTGCTCGGCAGCGGCCAGGCCAGGGCCATGGAGATAGCCGACCGTATCCGGTTTGCCGTGGAGACCTTCGAATTCCGCGACCGCGAGCGGCAGCGCATTTCGATTACGACCAGTATCGGTGTCACTCAGCTGATGCAGGATGAGCCCGCCCAGGAGGCACTCAAGCGGGCTGACGAGGCGCTTTACCTCGCCAAGCATGCCGGGCGCAACCGAGTCATTGCTGCCGCGCCACTCTCTCCGAGCTGACGGGTTCCCCCTGGCACCGTGTTCGGCTGGCTCTGTCGATTGGCGTCAGCCCCTTTTCTAGTGTCTCTTCACTTCTTCCCTGCTGCTTTCTATTTCCATGAAAGCCTCAAGAGTTTTGCCGAACGGCCGATAAGCCGACTATCAGGACTCATTCACGAGCAGGGGGCGATATGCCCAATAACACTCAGCAGGTGGCACTTCATACCTGGCTGATTCTGGTGCCGATATTGCTCATGGTCATGGGGGTGTTCAACGGCCTGGCGACCTGGCAGCTGCCGCTTGACTGGAACCCTTCCAAGGCAAGCCTGCCCTTGATGCTGCTTGTCGGCGGCGGTTTGCTCGCAACCATGTTGAATCGCCCCCGCTGGGCTCGGCTTTGCGGTGCCTTGCTGCTGCCTTTCGGGTTGTATGCGCCCATGCGAGCCCTGCTGCCGGAGGGGCATTGGAGCTCGCTGGAAATCTGGCCGGTGCCGGTGGCACTATCCACCAGCATTACCCTGCTGGCGGTGTCGGCGTGCCTGCTGGCTGGCAAGGCAACCCGGCGGGTACGCCTGGGCTGGGTGTTGGCAGGGCTGGTTGTGGTCTCCATCGGAGGCATCAGCCTGGCCGAGGCCCTATGGCCAGGCGTTATCATGCCCGGCCCCTGGGGTACGGCATTTACCACGCCTTTTACCGCCTTGCCGGCCCTGCTCACCGGGGTGGCCATGGTCCTTGTCGGTCGTCGCGCCTCGGCGCCGCCGGTACTCAGTCGCGTCATGGTGCTGGCGTTGGCGGGGGGGGTGATGGCGAGCGGACTCGCCTGGTATGCCCTGACCTGGCAGCAGTATGACGCCAAGCAGCGCCATGCAACGGAGCTGTTGGCCAACTTCAAGATCACGGCGGAACGAGCAATCGATACGCAGCAAGTGACGCTTCAGCGCATGTCGGAGCGCTGGGCCCACTTTGGCGGACGCCCGCCTATCCCTTTCCGCGAGACGGAATTCGACAGTTACTTTCGTGATATGCCTAGCCTGGTGTCGCTCTATTGGCAGGATGAGAGTGAGCGGTTCCGGTGGGGGCGTGACCGCAGCCATGAGCTGTTGTTTCATGGCTGGGTGCGACAGGATGACGCTTGGCTGCTGGATTGGTTGGCGGTGGGCGGCAGCTACCCGCGCTGGGTGATACCTGACCCCCTGAGCCCCGAGCTGGCAGTGGTTTCGCTGCCGCTACCCGGAGCGGGCTATGGTCAGCTGGTCAGCGTGCTGGATCTCGAGCGCCTGCTGGGGGAGGAGCTTAACGCCATCGTGACGCCCTTGATGCTCTCGCTGTACCGGCAGGACAGGCAGTTGGCTGCCAATCATGCCGCCGAGCGCGAGCTAGGCTTGAGGCTCCATCGGGGGCTGATCGTTCTGCCGGGCGGGGCCATCCTGGAAGCGCGGGTATATGACGCCGCCGTGGGGCCGTTGGCCTTCGGCGGCATGATGCCGCTGAACGTGGCGATCGGCGGGTTGATTCTCAGCTACCTGCTGGCCTTCAGCCTGGGTATGGCAAGCTTGAGCCGACGACGCTCGGTCTCCCTGGCGAGAACCCAGCGACACCTGCGCGCCCAGCAGCGTGTACAGACCCTGATCGCCCGTGATCAGCCGTTATCCGATACGCTCAGGGCGATCTGCCGAATGGTGGAGGCGCAGGCTCCCGGCTCCCTGTGCTCGATCATGCTCTGCGGTGACGACCACAACACGCTGGAGAGTATCCATTCGGTCAGTCTGCCCGAGAGCTACTGTGAAGCGGTGCGAGGGGTCGGCGTGGGACCGGAGGTGGGTACCTGTGGCCGAGCGGCTCATATTCGCGACTTTGTGGTCTGCGCCGACATCGCCCGCGATCCGCACTGGGCCGGCTATCATGACCTGGCCGCCGAACATGGGCTTCGCGCCTGCTGGTCCTACCCCGTGATTGCCAGCGATGGGCGCCTGTTGGGCGCCTTTGGCACCTACTTCAAGGAGCCGGGGGAACCGACCCGAGCCGATCGGCGACGCATCATCGAGTCGGCAGAGCTGGTCTCCCTGGCGGTGGAGCGGGAGCAGAACCGCCGTGCCCTGCGCGAGAACGAGCAGCGCTATCGTTCGCTGTTCACCTATCATCCGGATGCGGTCTTCTCGCTTGACCTGCAGGGCTATTTCCTGACCGCCAACGATGCCTGCTGCAAGATTACCGGCTATACCCTGGAGCGCCTGATCGGCTCGCACTTCTCCGACTTGATCGAGCCAAGTGAACAGGCGCGCATTGCTCAGCTCTATCAGGACGCCGGCAAGGGCGAGGCATTCCGCTATACGCTGGCTCTCAAGCGGCAGGATGGGAGTTCGGTCTACCTCGACTTGACCAACCTCCCCATCGTCGTCAACGAGCGGGTCATCGGCTTCTATGGCATCGCCAAGGATATGACCGAGCGCTATCGGCATGAAACCGAACTGCGCATCTTGCAGCGCAGCGTAGAGGCGAGCATCAACGGCGTGGTTATCGCCGACGCCCAGGCGAAGGGCATGCCCATCATCTATGCCAATGGGGCCTTCGAGCGCATGACCGGCTATACCCGCGAGGAGGTGCTGGGGCGCAACTGTCGTATCCTGCAAGGACGTGAGACCGACCCCGACTCGTTGGATCAGATTCGTCGTGCCCTGGCCGATTTCGAGGAGATAAACGTCACCCTGTGCAATTACCGCAAGGATGGCTCGCCTTTCTGGAACAACCTCTACCTGGCGCCGGTACGCGATACGGCAGGGGTGGTGACACACTTTGTCGGCGTGCAGCACGACATTTCCGAGCGCAAGGCCTACGAGGCGAAGCTCTCTTTCCATGCCAGCCATGATGCATTGACTGGCCTGGCCAACCGGTCGCTGTTCGAGGACCACCTGCTGCACGATGTGCAGCTGGCAAGAAGACACGGGAGGCACCTGGCGGTGCTGTTCCTCGATCTCGATGATTTCAAGCCGATCAACGACAGCCTGGGGCATGAAGTGGGGGACCAGGTGCTGATCGAGGTCGCCCAGCGCCTGGCCGATGAGCTGGACCCCGGCGATACGCTGGCACGGTTCGGCAGTGATGAGTACGTGATCCTGCTGCCGGAATTGAGCCGGGAAGAGGCGGCCTTGAGGCTCACTGAGCGCCTGCTGGCCTGCGTCGCCCGGCCGTTTCGTATCGCCGAAAACGAGCTCTATATCGGTGCCAGCGTGGGTGTCGCCTTCCTGTACGAGGGGCTTAAGAATCCGGTGGAACTGATCCAGCAGGCCGACATGGCGATGTACCGGGCCAAGCAGAAGGGGCGCAATGCCTGGGAGTGCTTTACCAGCGATCTCAATGACGAGGTGAGTTCTCGCATGGCCCTGCGCAATGACTTGCAGGAAGCCATCGAGGCAGAGAACTTCGAGCTGCACTACCAGCCGCTGCTGAATGCCGCCGATGGTAGCGTGGTTGGCTTCGAGGCGCTGGTACGCTGGAAGCATCCGGTCAGGGGCTATCTCTCTCCGGGGCTCTTTATCCCGCTGGCCGAGGACACCGGTCAGATCGGCCCGATCAGCGAGTGGGTGTTGAGACGCGCCTGTCTCGACATGTGCTTGCTGGCAGCCCAGGGCTACGGACACCACCGGGTTTCGGTCAATCTTTCGCCGCTGCAGTTCCATCGCCCCAACTTCATGACCAACCTCCAGCAGGCGCTATTGGAGACCGGCCTCGCGCCCGGCTATCTCGAGCTGGAGCTGACGGAAGGCATCCTGATGAACGACACCGCCGCGGCCATCGCCACGTTGCACAAGCTGCGGGATATGGGGATCGAAGTTTCCGTCGACGACTTCGGTACCGGCTATTCCAGCCTGAGTTACCTGAAGCAGTTGCCGATCGGCAAGATCAAGATCGATCGCAGCTTTATTCGCGATGTCACCACCAACCCCCATGACAGCGCCATCGTGCAGGGGATCATCTCCATGGCGCATCACCTGGGACTCATGGTGGTGGCTGAAGGGATCGAGGAGGAGGCCCAGCGTGACTTCCTCGCCGAACACGGCTGCGATGTCTTCCAGGGTTTCTATTTTGCCCGTCCCATGCCCCTGGATGGGCTCAAGCGTTACATGATCGAGCACCATCAGGTGGCTCCCGATGCTTCTGACCCACAGGCTGCGTCCCACTGATCGAGTGGAAGACGCAACGGGCAGGCAATAGGCGGACGTCATTATGCGGACGCTGTCCGTGTCACTCAGGCCTGAGCGTGGTCGGGCCGGTCGATTGACACATTGATACAGTCTTGGGCTGGCCCGGCTAGGAAGGGTTGGCCTGTACAGAAGAAGAGGCAAGGATGGCGAAGGCGCTAGATGACTTTGTTCGAGTCGGCAGTCCGGCAGAAATCGAATCGCTGCTGGAGTCGATGATTCAGCCGGGTGGAGCATCGCTGCTGCTTGACAAGCCCGAGAGTACACCGCTTCCGGTGGTGCTCATGGAGCAGGTGCCCGCGGAGTCGCTGATCGTGGATATCACCGCGGTGCGCGAAATCGGCGGTGAACTCAAGCGCGGGGTGGGATTTCGCCTGCTGGGCCAGGCTCACGGCAAGATCGTGCGCACCCCGTTGCTCAAGGTGGTGGATTCTGAAACCGTGGCCGGCAGGTTGGTCTGCCACTGCGAATATCCCCTCTATCTTGAAGAGATGCAGCGTCGAGAGGCATTCCGGGCCAGGCTGCGGTTGGGCATGGAAGTGGGTGCCATCCTGCGTGGCGATGGAGATGGCGAAGCGACCGTCCAGGGCGACCTCAAGGATCTCTCGCAGCAGGGGTGTCAGCTCGAACTGCCAGCCTCGGCCGCTTCACTGCTGTCGGCGACGCCGATGATCGAGATCGAACTCTGTTTTCCCAATGGCACACGCTTTGCGATCAAAGCGAGAGCCTGCCATACCGTGGCCGATAGCGATCGTCAAACCATACGCGTTGGTTTCAAGTTCGAGGATTGCAAGGCCGACCAGGAACGCAAGCTGTGGTTCTTCGTTCGCGAGATCGAACGGGAATCGTCTCGTCATGCGGAAGAGGCGGATGTCGGCCGCCTGCCCTCCATGCTCTTCCAGAGCCAGGCGGCTGCCTCGGCACCGGTGGGGCGGCGCAATCTGTTGAGCTATCCCACGCCCATGGCGCGCCGGCTGGCAAGGGTGGCCGGATACCTGGACGGCCAGCTGCTGGAATTGCAGCAGGGAGGGCGTATCGATGCGGTTCAGCTCTCCCGGCATGCGGATATGTTGCTGATGCTGGCCGATGAGGATATGGAGTCGCTGCTCTTCGCCACCCGCTGCCTGTCTCGGGAGCCACTGCTGGTGAGGCATGGGCTTTCGGTGGCCGCTCATATCCTGGCCCTTGCCGATGGCACCAAGATACAGCGGGATGTGCGCAAGGCGTTGGCAGCCAGTGCGATGGTGCATGACCTGGGCAAGGGGATGATACCCGGAAACCTGCTCTCGGCCACCTCGCTGGACGAGGGCGGTTACGCTCAGTTGAAGATGCATGTTGCGCTGCTTGGCAAAGCCATGAACGGATGCCAGTGGCTTTCGGCGGGCGTGGTCAAGGCGGTGGTGGGAGGAATCAACGAGCGTCTGGATGGCAGTGGCTATCCGGCCGGGCATGATGGCGACCATCTGCAGGAGCTATCCCGCATGAGTGCGGTGGTGGATGTGGTCGATGCCATGCGTCGCGACCGGCCCGACCGTCCGGCCTGGCGTATCGATGCCGTATACCGGCATCTGCTGAGCAGTCCCGGCCAGTTCGATCCGCGCTGGGTGAAGCGCTATATTCAGCATTTCGGCTTGCGCCCGATCGGTTCGCTGGTGCGCTTTGCCAGTGGCGACATGGCGTGGATACAGCGACTGGACCAGCAGGGCAAGCCATTTCAGGTGCAGCTGACCGAAGCCGTTGAACCCCCGGGCGAGGCGCTGGGCGAGGTGCTGCGCGGCAATGTGGTTGCCCGCCTGGGTGAGCCCGTCGAGGAGATTCCTGTCTCCACTTGATTCCGGCGTGGCCCTCGGGCGCCAGCTGCGGTGTGGAAATGGTGCCGGCAGCGGGATGGAAATTGGGATGCGGCCCGACACTAAAGTTATGCGCCGCTGAGCCGATACAGGGAAATAACCCCAAGGTCGCGGGCTTTTCGCCAGAACCCCTGGCGCCGGGCCTGTCAGAATAGCCGGGATGAAAAAGGAACCATCATGACCACAATCACGTCACTGGGTATCGGGTCAGGGCTCGACCTGAATGGCCTGCTGGATCAGCTCAATGCCGCTGAGCGGGGCAAGCTCGAGCCGATCAAGCTGCAGCAGAAAAGCCATCAGGCCAGAATCTCGGCGTATGGCAAGCTGCAGGGCGCCCTGTCGACCTTCCAGAGCGCGGCGGCCAAGCTCAACGACTCGAAGTTTTTCCAGAGCGTGGGCAGCAATGTGACGGGAAGTGGCGTGAAGGCGGCAGCTAGCGCCGCAGCCCAGCCCGGCCGCTTTGATGTTGCCGTCAAGGAGCTGGCGCGTGCCCAGAGCGTTGCGACGGGTGGTTTTGCCGAGGGCGCCAAGTTTGGCGGTGAACTGACGATGACCATCGGAACGGGTGACAAGGCGAAAGCAGTCTCTATTGATCTTGCACCGAACAGTTCGCTCTCCGATCTTCGTGATGCCATCAATGCCAAGAAAGCGGGAGTGACGGCCTCCATCGTCAATGACGGCGACCCTGACAGCCCCTATCGCCTGGTATTGACCGCCAATGCCACCGGTGAGAATGCGGCAATCCAGTCGGTTGCTCTGGGAGGCGAAAATGGCTTTAGCTTCGACCTTGGCGCCGAACCCGATGCAGCAGATACCATGTCTCAAGTCGTGGCAGCCCAGAATGCCGTGCTGGAAGTCAATGGTATCCGCATCACCAGCCAGTCAAACCAGGTAAAGGGCGCCATCCAGGGTGTGACGCTGGACCTTTCCGAAACGACTGCTGAAGGTTCCTCAGTCACCGTTGTTGTCGAGCGCAATACCCTGGCGATTCGCGAGGCAGTCAGCGGCTTCGTCAAGGCCTACAACGATATGCGCAGCACGATCAGCGGCTTGACGAAATTCAATGCCGATACCGGGGATGCGGGCGAGCTGCTGGGTGACAATACCCTGCGCACCGTTGAGAACCGCATGCGCAGCGTGCTGGCCGGCGGCGTGGGCGAAGGCGAGCTTCGCATGCTGTCGGATATCGGCATTTCACTGCAGCGTGACGGTAAGCTCAAGCTCGATGAGGATCGTCTGAGCAATATTGTCGCCAATCAGCCCGAGGCGCTGTCGGCCTTCTTCGCCGGGCAGAACAAGGCCGGGGGAATGGCCGGCAAGCTCAATGAATCCCTGGATCAGATGCTTGGTGATCGAGGCCTGCTGGACAATGCCAAGCGCGGCCTGGAGACACGTCTCAGCAGTTTGGCCGACCGCTTCGAGCGCATGGAGCGCAGCATCGAGAAAACCATCGATCGCTATCGGATTCAGTTCGGCCAGCTCGACAGCATGATCGCCACCATGAACCAGACCAGTGACTATCTGTTCCAGCAGTTCGACATGATGAACGCTCAGCTGGGCCGCAAGAAATAATTGGCTGGCGAGCCGGGGCACGATGCCCGGCAGGGCCGGTCTCGTGATACGACGGTCGACCACGACAGGAGAATGACTGCCATGAGTACCATGCGAGGAGCCGCCGCCTATGGCCGCGGGGCCGGAGCTTATGCCCGGGTTGGCGTGGAAAGCGGCGTGATGTCGGCAAGCCCGCATCAGCTGATCGTGATGCTGTTCGACGGTGCCCAGGGCGCTATTCGTGCCGCTCGCATCCATATGCAGGCCGGCAATGTGGCAGAGAAGGGCAAGTCCATCTCGAAGGCGCTGGATATCGTCAACAATGGCCTTCTGGCCGCCTTGGATACCGAGAAGGGCGGCGAGATCGCCGAGCGCCTCGGTTCGCTCTACGACTATGTCTCGCGACTGCTGTTGGCGGCGAATCTGCACAACGACCAGGAGAGTCTCGACCAGGCAGAGCAGCTGTTGGAGGACATCGCCTCGGCGTGGCGTGAGATCGGCGTCACGGGAGCGCAAGGCTGAATGGCCACCACCACTGCACGCGCTGTTCTGGAGGGTTATACCCAGCTCAGGCGCCAGGTCGCGATCATGCTCGAGCTGGCAAGAGCCGGAGAGTGGGACGTGCTGATTGAGCGTCAGTCCGGCTATCTCCAGTTGGCAGATCGTCTCCGGGAGCTCGACAAGTCGGCCGAGCTCGATGATGAGGGCGTTCAGCGCAAGGCCGAGCTGCTCGAGTCGATCCTGGCCGACGACCTGGCGATTCGAGAGCAGCTCCTTGCGCGTCGCAACGAGCTGGGACAGCTGATGGACAGTTCGCGTCGTCAGCGTGACCTGCACCGCAGCTACGGTAAGCAGGCATCCTCGGTGGTGAGCAGCGCGGATGACTTCGGCCAGGGAATCTCGTGAGTGGTATCACGCCGCTGCTGGATACCCTGCTCCATCAGGTGCTGGGCAAGCGCATCGATACCGCGCCGCCGCGTGACCTGAACGAACCGGTAAGGGCGGTGGACCCTGGCGAGGGGCCCAGGGCGCTGCATAGCGATTCACGGCTGGATGGCCGTCGCCCCGCCGCGGCTCCTCTGTCAGGCACCACGACTCCGTCACAGCGGGGCGATACACCTGCCGGCCAGACGGATACCGCCCGTTCGCCAGCCTCCATTCAGACCCACTTCAGCCCGTCGGCCCGTACCATTGCCGATCTGTTGGTGCGCTTCCCGGCGCCACCTTCGGTACTCACTGCCACATCACCGCTGATGGCGCTGGACGAAGCCCCAAGTGCCTCGACGCTGGCGAGCCGTCTGCAGGCTGGTGTGCGCGACAGCGGCCTTTTCTATGAATCCCACCTTTCGCGCTGGTATCGCGGAGAGGTCAGCCGCCAGCAGTTGGAGCGCGAGCCGCAGATGTGGCGAACCCTGCGCTTCTCTCCGGCATCTACGGCGCCTGGTGCAGCAGCACCGGATCCGCGAGCTGCCCCCGGGGCGACGGGGGCGGGCAGCCTGACGGCGGCAGCCGCTCCGGGTTCGCTGGCGCCTCCGCTGGCTGCCGGTAGCGGAACGCTCCAGGGCCAGGCGGCTCAGGCCGGCACATATTCCACCACCGCTGGGCTGCTGCCGGGTAGTGCAGGGGGCGGCCAAGGGGCCGGTGCTCAAGCGACAGCGCAAGGCGGAGGTGCCGCTGAGAGTTCGGCTGCTTCGCTGCGCGATACGCCGGCGCCCGGTCGTGGTGCCGCTAGCCCTCAGCAGGCTGCCGGTGATGCGGGAGCTGCTGTTCGGGAGCAGGGTGAGGGCCTGTCTCGGGCCCGGCCGGCTGGTGGCGAGGCCATCCACGAGAGTCTTCAGGGCCTGGTTCGGCACCAACTGGAGATGCTGGTGACGCCCATGCTGCGTTGGGAGGGCGATGTCTGGTCAGGCATCTTCATGGCCCTGATGGTGCAGCTGCCTGCTGGCGCCAAGCGCGAAGGTGAAGGCGAGCAGGGCGATGACGGACAGTCGGAGCAGGATACCTGGCACTCCGAGCTTCAGCTCAGGGTGCCCAGTCTAGGCGACATCCGTGTTGCGATGTGGCTGCGCGACACGGACGTCAGACTCGAGCTGAAAACGCATGATGAGGGCACCTTGGTGACGCTGCAGCGGGGTGTCGTAAGGCTCGAAGAGCGCTTGAAAGCGGCCGGCATGTCGACGGTGCTGATCGACGTTCGGCACTTGGGCGAGGAGGGACCCAGTGACGGAGAAAGGACCTGAGAAGCGTCGGCAGGCGATTGCCCTGGCGTACCGGGACGGTGATGACGCGCCCCGGGTCATGGCGAAAGGCTATGGCGATATGGCTGACCGTATTCTGGCCGAGGCGCAGCGGCAGGGAATCTATGTTCATGATGCCCCTGAACTGGTAGCGCTGCTGATGGGGCTGGACCTGGATGAACGCATTCCGCCGATGCTCTACCAGACCATTGCCGAACTGTTGGTGTGGGTCTATGAACTCTCCGACACAGCGCAAGAACGTTAAATAATGTAAAAAAATGTTACAGAATATTTTGTGAATTTTTGTTCGTCAATTTGTCAAGGGGGTTGCTGTTCTTTTTTTCCTTGGCTGGCCAAAGAGTTAACAAAAGGGTGGCAGAAGCTTATTTTTCTCATCCTCGATGTTGACATTCTAATGCTTTTGACTGGTTGGCAACGCTTTTTCAAAACGTCACAATGGAGGTCGCAGAAATAACGTCCCTTTTCGAGTGCTGTTTTGGCTTTTGCTGATGCACTATTTTTCGGCAGCCCTTGGCACTTAATGGACCAACATAAAAATATAAGGACACGCGGGCACCGCGTGCAGGGAAACGACATGAAAACCACGAATCACCTGGATGATATCCAGGAGCTCAACCTAGCTTATCTGTTGCTGGCCCAGCGCCTGCTCAACGACGACCGGCCTGCGGCGATATTTCGCCTGAAGCTCGATGATGAGACGGCAGATCTGATTCAGTCGCTGGGTGCCGCCCAGCTGACCCGCCTGGCCCGTACCAACCAGTTGCTTTGCCATTTCGGTCTCGATGGGGCCGAGCAGTTGCGTCAAGTCGTCGATAACCCCCGTGACAATGGATTGTCCCAGTTCCATGCTTCTCTGCTGATGGCAGGGCGTGGTGCGGCATCCATTGCGCGGGGGGGCGAGGCATGACACAACCGAAAAGCCTTGTTACTGAGATGCAGCAAGTCCAGCTGGCCATCGAGCTGATTGAGCTGGGTGCGCGTCTGCAGGTACTTGAAACCGAGACCGACCTGAGTCGGGCTCGTCTGATACGTCTCTTCAAGGAGGTGCGCGGCATGTCTCCCCCCAAGGGGATGCTGCCTTTCTCCACCGACTGGTTCATCACCTGGCTGCCGAATGTGCATGCCTCGCTGTTCTACAATATTTTCCGCAGCCTGCGGGAGGATCAGCAGTGCGAGCGGATGCAGGCCTTCGTTACCGCCTATCGACTCTACAGTGAGCAGGTGAGCATCGATCAGGTCGAGCCGGTACTGGGCTTGACCCGTGCCTGGACCCTGGTGCGCTTCTTCGAAAGCGACCTTTTGCAACAGTCATCCTGTACCCAGTGCAGCGGCCAATTCGTGGCTCATGCTCACTCTCCCGACCATGACTACGTCTGCGGTATCTGCATGCCGCCTTCCCGTGCCGGCAAGACCCGCAAGCGTCGCGAAAGAGAGGCGGCGCAGCTGGTACCGGTCGACCTGGAGCTGCCCGCCGCGGGTTGCGCCGGCTGACTGGGCAGTCTGAGCCCGGTTGGCGGCGGGTATTGCTCGAAAGCGGCTGCTTCAGGCCGCGCCCTGTTGTCACCGATCTTGGTCGGACTCTCTTCGCCGCCTCGGCCCTGTGCCGGGGCGGCGTTGTTTTTGTTCGCTCTTCTGTGCCTTTTTCGGGTTCTGCCCTCAAGTCGGGGCGAGCCTGGCCGATAACTGAAATATCGACAAGTCGCGTCCCTATTAAGGATATCGGTTGTGCTGATTCTGCTTGGCTACCTCGTTGTTACACTCTGCGTCTTCGGCGGCTTCGTGCTCGCCGGGGGCTTCCTGGGTCCGCTCTACCAGCCTACCGAGCTGCTGATGATCGGCGGGGCAGGAGTGGGCGCCTTCATCGCGGCGAACAATGGCAAGGCGATCAAGGCCACCTTCAAGATCTTTCCCAAGCTGAAGCGTACCAAGAACTACAACAAAGAGATGTACATGGAGCTGCTGGCGGTTCAGTTCAAACTGCTGAGCAAGATCCGCCGCGAGGGCATGCTGGGCATCGAGCGAGATATCGACACCCCCCAGGAGAGTGCCCTGTTTCAGGAGCATCCCAGGGTGCTGGCTGATCCGATGATCATGGATTTTCTGACCGATTATCTGCGCCTGATGGTCAGTGGCGGCATGGACCCCATGGAGATCGATGAGTTGATGCTCCATGAGATCGAGACCTTCGAACAGGAGGCGCATATTCCTGCGGATGCCATCGCCAAGGTGGGCGATGCCATGCCGGCATTCGGCATCGTCGCGGCGGTCATGGGCGTGGTCAAGGCTCTGACCTATGCCGATGCGGGCCCGGAGCAGATGGGTGAGATGATCGCCCACGCTCTGGTAGGTACTTTCCTCGGCATCCTGATGGGCTACGGCTTCATCAATCCGGTGGCCAGCAGTATCGAGCGCCAGATCAAGGAGGCCGAGAAGATGCTGCAGTGCATCCGCATCACGCTGCTGGCCAGCCTGCATGGCTATGCGCCGCAGCTGGCCGTGGAGTTCGGCCGCAAGGCGTTGCACACCGCCGAGCGCCCGGGCTTCACCGAGCTCGAGGAGTATGTCCGTAACGCCAAGGCGGGTGCGGTAGGCGAATGAGTGCCGCCGGCGACAAGCGCCCGATCATCATTCGGCGCAAGAAAGTGGTCCATGGCCACCATGGCGGCAGCTGGAAGATCGCCCTTGCCGACTTCATGACGGCCCTGATGGCGCTTTTCCTGGTGATGTGGATTCTGTCGGTGGCAAGCGAAGAGCAGCGCCAGGGTGTGGCTGATTACTTCAGTACGCCACTGACTACCGCTATCGGCGGCGGCGACCGGTCGGGTAGCACCCGTGTCATCCCGGGTGGCGGACCCGATCCGGTGCATAGCGAAGGTGAGCGAGCGCGGATCGATACTCGCAGCCAGACACGGCCCAGTGATCAGCAGCGGCGCTTCTTCATGGATCTGCAGCGTCGTATCGAGGCGGTGATCGAGGCGGACCCGGAACTGCGCGAGCTGCGCCAGCAGATGCGCTTTGATCTGACGCCGGAAGGGCTGAGGATCCAATTGCTGGATACCGAGCAGCGGCCCATGTTCAACATCGGTAGCGACCGCGTCGAGCCGTATATGCGAAACCTGCTGCGCACCATTGCGCCGTTGCTGAACGAGCTGCCCAACTATTTGAGCATCGGTGGGCATACCGACGGCCTGCCCTTTGCCGGCGGTTATCGCGGCTACAGCAATTGGGAGCTGTCCAGCGACCGGGCCAATGCCTCGCGGCGTGAGCTGGTCGCCGGCGGCTTCGACTCGGATAAGTTGCTGCGGGTGTCCGGTTTTGCCGACCGCGTACCGCTGCCGGATACCGACCCGTTTGACGCTGACAATCGACGGATAGAGCTGCTGGTCCTGCTGCCCGAAGTGGCGGAGTACATTCGGCGGCCCAGTGTACTCAATGGCCCTGGCGTACCCAGCCCCATGAGCTCGCGTCTGGAAGGCGAGGTGGAACTGGCACCAGTGGAACAATTTACGGAAAGCCTGCGCCGTTCGCTCAATCCGGAGTGAGCGGTGCTTGGAACACATTCTGACACCAGGTGGTAATGCGCATGGATATCACGGATTTCTATGACACTTTCTTCGAAGAAGCCGAAGAGCTGTTGGCCGACATGGAACGCTACCTCCTGGAGCTTGACGTGGACGAGCCGGATACCGAAGAGCTCAATGCCATCTTTCGTGCCGCTCATTCGATCAAGGGGGGGGCGGGTACCTTCGGCTTCGATGCGTTGCAGAAGACGACCCATCTGTTCGAGAACCTGCTCGATCATACCCGCAAGGGAGAGCTCACCCTGCGCCGGGATATCGTCGATACCTTTCTGGAAACCAAGGACATGCTCAGTGATCAGCTAGACGCCTACCGTAATGGCGACGAACCCGATCAGGAGGCCTTCGAGCGCATTTGCCAGACCCTTCAGCAGCTGGCACTCGAGGAGATCGGACAGGACCTGGACGAAGGGGGGGGTGCGGCACCGGCCGTGAAAGCCGAGCCCGAGCCCGCCGCCACGCCAACCTCTGTGCCGGAAGCGGAGACTGCCGCCGGTGCCGGGCAACGCATCGTGACCCTGCTCAATGTGGGGGAGAAAGATCGTCAACTGCTCGTCGAGGAACTGGGACAGCTGGGCGAGGTGGTCTCCCATCAGGGTGATGAGCAGCGCTACGAGGTGGTTCTCGCCTCCACCGACAGTGACGACGATATCGAAGCCGTCATGTGTTTCATCATCGATGCCGAGCAGTTTCAGATCAGGCCTGTCGATGCCGCTCAGCCGGATGTCCCGGCCGATTCGCGTGTCTCTGCTGAAGAGGGGCAGCGGGTCATCACGTTGCTGAACGTGGGAGAAAAGGATCGCCAGCTTCTCGTCGAGGAGTTGGGGCAACTGGGCGACGTGGTCTCCCAGCAGGGTGACGAAGCCCGCTACGAGGTCGTTCTGGCTTCCTCGGTCAGCAATGACGATATCGAGGCGGTGATGTGCTTCATCGTCGACGCCGATCAGCTGCAGATCACCACGGTTGGCGGGGCCGCCTCCCCCGTGGTGGATAAGGCAAAGGCAGGCGCGGCGACGGTCCCGGCTGAGGCCGCCCCCAAGGCGGAACACACGCCCAAGCCGGCCGCCAAGGCGCCGGCGAAAGCCAGCAAGCCCAAGGCCAAGGGCCCCGAGACCTCTTCCATCCGCGTTTCCGTCGACAAGGTCGACCAGATCATCAATCTGGTCGGTGAGCTGATCATTACCCAGTCGATGCTCGACCAGACGGTGAGCGACATGGATGCCGTTGCCGATAGCGCCCTGCTCAACGGCATGAGCCTGCTGCAGCGCAACGCCAGGGATCTTCAGGAATCGGTGATGTCGATTCGCATGATTCCCATGGATTTCGTTTTCAGCCGCTTCCCGAGGGTTGTTCGCGAGACAGCCGGCAAGCTGGGCAAGGAGATCGAACTGGTCACCGAAGGCGAGTCCACCGAGTTGGACAAGAGCCTGACCGAGCGGATCATCGATCCGCTGACGCACCTGGTACGAAACAGCCTCGATCATGGTATCGAGATGCCGGAGGATCGTGTGGCCGCGGGCAAGCCCCGTACCGGCCGACTTACCCTCTCGGCTCAGCATCAGGGCGGGAACATTCTCATTGAGGTGATCGATGACGGCGCCGGCCTGAATCGTGACCGACTGCTGGCCAAGGCGCGTGAGAACGGTCTGCCCGTCTCGGACTCCATGAGCGATGACGAAGTCTGGCAGTTGATCTTTGCGCCAGGCTTCTCGACTGCCAAGGCGGTCACTGACGTTTCCGGCCGCGGTGTAGGCATGGATGTGGTAAAGCGCAACATTCAGGGCATGGGCGGCCACGTCGAGATCATGTCCAAGGCCGGTGAGGGCACGCGAATTCGTATCGTGTTGCCGCTGACCTTGGCGATCCTCGACGGCATGTCGATCAAGGTGGGTGGCGAGATGTTCATCCTCCCGCTATCGGCGGTGCTTGAGTCACTGCAGCCAGCCAAGGAGGATCTCTATGCCATGGCGGGCGACGACGTCGTACTCAAGGTCCGCGATGAGTACCTGCCGGTGGTGGCCGTTCATGAAGCCCTCGACGTGCCCGATGCCAAGACGAAGCTGACCGAGACCATTGCGGTCATCGTTCAGGGCGAAGGGCGTCGCTATGCCCTGCTGGTCGATGATCTGGTCGGCCAGCAGCAGGTCGTGGTCAAGAACCTGGAAACCAACTATCGAAAGGTGCCGGGCGTATCGGCGGCAACCATCCTGGGTGACGGCAGCGTGGCCTTGATCCTGGATATCACCGGCCTGCATCGCCTCAGCCGTGCCAAGAAGGAGGTGCGCCGTCCCGAGCGTACCTATCAATCTCTCGAAGCCTTAACCGACAAAGAGCTGGAGACTTCCTCATGAACCAGACGACCGAAGCAGCCATGACTGCGGCCGAAGCCCACAACCGTGAATTCCTGGTGTTCTCGCTGGGCGAGGAGGAATACGCGGTCGATATCCTGAAAGTGCAGGAGATTCGTGGCTACGAAAACGTTACGCGAATCGCCAATGCGCCGGACTTCATCAAGGGTGTGACCAATCTGCGCGGCGTCATCGTGCCGATCGTCGATCTGCGCATCAAGTTCCACCTCGACAAGGTGGAATACGGCGGCCAGACCGTGGTGATCGTGGTCAACGTCGAGGATCGGGTCGTGGGCATCGTCGTCGATGGCGTTTCCGACGTGATGACGCTCTCGCCGGATCAGATCAAGCCGGCGCCGGAATTCGGCGTCACACTGTCCTCCGACTTCCTCAGCGGGCTCGGCAGTCTCGAGGATCGCATGTTGGTGATCGTGGATATCGACAAGCTGCTCACCAGCGATGAGATGGAACTCGTCGAGCGCGTGGCCGAATAGCCTTGACGCCACTCCAGTTTTTTCCATCTTGGCCGATAGCTCTTGATGAGACGGGGCTATCCGGGCGGCCTGGTTTGGCTTGCCAATAACGATAACCGGGCTTAGGCCCTGCCGATCACGAGGGAATGAAGTGAAGCTTCTCGACAACCTGACTGTGCGAGCCAGCTGGACTCTGGTGCTGCTGTTCTTCGGCGGCATGATCGTCGCTCTCAGCGCGTTGGGGCTGTATGCCCTGCAGCAGGGGCAAGCCGCGGTCACCGAGATGGCTCCCCATGCCGGTGAGTCTGGCGCCTTGCTGTTGCAGGGCTTCGACGTGGTGGCCGGCTGGATGCGTTTGGCCATCATGGCGGTACTGGTCGGCTCGGCGCTGGTGATGGCGGTTGTGATGTGGGGTATCACGGTCAATGTGCTGCAGCCGCTCGCCAGGCTGGTTGGCTATTTCGAGGGGCTGGCCCGGGGCGATCTCTCCCAGCCTGTGGAGAACCGTGGCAACAATGAGATCGGACGGTTGTTCACATCGCTCAAGCATATGCAGGATGGCCTCTCTGCCACAGTGGGGACCGTGCGCAGCAGCAGCGAAGGCATCTACCAGGGAGCCCATGAAATCGCCCGGGGTAATGGCGAACTCTCATCCCGCACCGAGCAGCAGGCTGCTTCGCTGGCCGAGACCGCTTCCAGCATGGAAGAGCTCGCCTCCACCGTGGAGCAGAACGCCGACAATGCGCGCCAGGCCAGTCAATTGGCGGCCGAAGCATCACGTACCGCTGCCCAGGGTGGCGAAGTGGTCAGCGATGTGGTGTCGACCATGCACGACATCAGCGCCAGCTCGCACAAGATGGCGGACATCATCAGTGTGATCGACAACATCGCCTTCCAGACCAATATCCTGGCCCTGAATGCCTCGGTCGAGGCAGCCAGGGCCGGTGAGCACGGTCGTGGATTCGCGGTGGTCGCCCAGGAGGTTCGCAGCCTTGCCGGTCGCAGTGCCTCTGCCTCTGGCGAGATTCGCGCCTTGATCCAAGCATCCCGCGAGAAAGTGGACGTGGGTACCGCTCGCGTCGACCAGGCCGGCCAGACCATGGAAGAAATCGTTGCCGCCGTTCAGCGTGTCAGCGACATCATGGATGAAATTGCCTCGGCGTCGCTGGAGCAGAGCAACGGCATAGGCCAGGTCAACCAGGCCGTTACCCAAATGGACCAGGTAACCCAACAGAATGCCACGCTAGTACAGAACGCAGCCGCCGAAGCCACACAGCTGGAAGCCGAGGCCGGTCGCCTGCGTGAAGCGGTACTGCGCTTCCGCTTGGCGGGAGAGTCGGGTGCTGCGGCGCAGCCTGCAAAGCCCGCTTCCAATAAGGAGCGCGCGGACAAGGTGCTTCCCTCCCCATCGGTGCGCGACCCCCTGCCAGCCTCTCGGCGCAATGCCCAAGCGCCGTCAACTCAGGCATCTCGTAAGACCACGTCACCAAAAGAGGAAGAGGAGTGGGCCTCCTTTTGATGGGGCGTGCCAAGAAGGTTGAACAGGTTCATTTCTGGGATTTAGGCAGTGGATTATGCACGAGGAGCTTGGACTCTCCGGGCGTGGCTAGGTGACAAGGGAAAATAACTATGCGCGACAATCAGCCGGTAACACAGCGTGAATACAAGCTGAGCGATCAGCACCTTTTGATCACTCGAACTGACCTCGAGGGGCGAATCACTTATGCCAATGCGGCATTCGTGGAGGTCAGTGGCTTCACCCATGAGGAACTGATTGGGGCGCACCATAATCTCGTCCGTCACCCCGATATGCCGCAGGAAGCCTTTGCCGACCTGTGGCAGACCCTCAAGCAGGGAGAAACCTGGCAGGGGGTGATAAAAAATCGTCGCAAGGGCGGCGATCATTACTGGGTGCAAGCCACTGTCACTCCGATTCTCGAAGAGGGGAAGTGTCTCGGCTACACCTCGGTACGCGTCAAGGCCGATCCGGCGACAGCCGAAAAGGCCGCGCACGATTACGCCCGCCTGCGCGAGGGGCGTGCAAGGCACCTGGCCTTCCGCCAGGGGCAGCTGGTTCGGCGCGGTCCGCTTGGGCTCATCGCACGGCTCAATCTGCATACCATCCGCGCCAAGCTGGTCATGATGACTCTGGTGCCCGTTCTGTTGCTTATGCTCAGCGGCGCGGCCGGTCTCTATGGCCTGCAGGTATCGGGGGACCGGGTTGCTCAGCTCAACAATAATGGCGTGCAGGATATCGCCGACCTCCAGCGTATCGATCAGCTGCTGAATCAGCTGATGATCGACCTGGAGCGTCCGGTGCGTAACCCGCGTGCGCTGCGTCTGGAGCAGATCCATGAGCTCGACGATGAGGTCAATGCCGTGGTCGAGCGTATTCAGAGCTCCTGGCAGAGCTTCCTGGAGGGCGAGGATGCCACCCAGCCGGAGATAGCCGCACTTGACGGCCAACTCGATACTGCCATCGAAGCGGGTATACGCCCGACCATGGTGGCGCTTATCGAGGGCAGCGGCTTTGCCGCCTATGAAGCTTTCAACGATGTGCTGAGAGCGGAAGTCGATCAAATTGGGCAAAGCATCAATGTGCTGGTGGAGGACAAGCTGCTCTTTGCCAACGAGCTGGCCGAAGAGGCAGCCCAGGGTCAGGCGCTGATGCTCAAGGGGCAGGTCATTGCCGTATCGCTCGGCGTTGCCTTCCTTATCATGCTGGGACTCTGGACCATGGCCTCCATTACCCGGCCGCTGCGTCGGGCCGTGGACTTCACCCTGCAGGTCGCCTCCGGCAACCTGGCGGTGCGCTCGCCGGAGCAGCGGCGCGACGAAGTCGGGATACTGCTCAAGGCGCTGAATATGATGCGCAAGAGCCTCTACACCACGACCCATAGCGTCCAGCAGGGCATTGATGTTGTGACACCGGCCTCGCGCTCCATCGCCCGCGGCAACGAGGATCTCTCGGCCCGAACCGAGCAGCAGGCTGCCTCGCTGCAGGAAACCGCCTCCAGCATGGAGGAGATGACCACTACCGTGCAGCAGAATACCGACAACGCCCGCCAGGCCAGCGGACTGGCCCTGGACAACGCCGGACGCGTGCGTGACACCGGCGAACTGATGCACGGCGTGGTCAAGACCATGGAGAGGATCACCGCCAGTTCCAACAAGATGACTGACATCATCAATGTCATTGACGGAATCGCCTTCCAGACCAATATTCTGGCCCTGAATGCCTCGGTGGAGGCGGCTCGGGCCGGTGAGCAGGGCCGCGGTTTCGCCGTGGTGGCCGGCGAGGTTCGCAGCCTGGCGGGACGCAGCGCGGATGCCGCCAAGGAGATCCGCCAGCTGATCGATGGCTCCTCCAGTGAAATCAAGGAGGGCGCGGCCCAGGTGCAGAAGGCAGAAAGTGCCATGGCGGAAGTGGTGTCCGCGTCCACGCGGGTCAACGACATCATGGGCGAGATCACCGCGGCCTCCGAGGAGCAGAGCAGTGGTATCGGCCAGATCAACCAGGCGATCACCGAGATGGACCAGGTGACCCAGCAGAATGCCGAGCGTGTCCAGCAGAGTGCCCGAGCGGCCAGTGACCTGCAGTATCAGGCAGAGCAGTTGGCCCAGGCAATCCGGGTGTTCCGCTTGCGAGGTGCAGGGCCTGAGCAGGTTGAGGCAATTGAATCGGTGCAGCCAGCGGCCAGGGCGGAAGCCCCCCGTGCCAATGTGCCGCCTCTGCAGCATGATCCCCGGCCGGTGAAGTCGTCACCATCGAAGCAGGGCAAGGCTGCGTCATCCATGGATGAAGAGTGGGAAACGTTTTGACGACAACAGAGCCAGGCTCCGGCGCAGACTCGGGTCAGTGGTCCGGTCTCGGTCAACTGGAGCGTGATTTGGTCCTGACCGACGAGGACTTCACCCAGATTCGCAAGTTGATCTATCAGCGAGCGGGCATCGTGTTGGCCGAGCACAAGCGCGAGATGGTCTACAGCCGTCTTGCAAAACGCTTGCGTCATCACGGCCTGACCCGCTTCAGCGATTATCTTGCCAGGCTGGCGCGCCAGCCTGATGCAAGGGAGTGGGAGGAGTTTACCAACGCCTTGACCACCAATCTCACCGCGTTCTTTCGGGAGATGCACCATTTTCCGCTACTGGCCGAGCATGTCCGCCAGTCCAGTGGGCCGGTGCGGCTCTGGAGTGCCGCTGCGTCATCGGGGGAGGAGCCTTACTCGCTTGCCATGACCCTGCTGGAGAGCCTTGGTCCGAAGGCAACCGATGCCCGCGTGGTGGCCACCGACATCGATACGGAAGCCCTTGCGAGGGCCAGGGCGGGGGTCTATCCCATCGAGCAGGTACGCAAGCTCGATGAGGCTAGAGTCAAGCGGTTCTTCCAGAAGGGCAAGGGTCGACATGAGGGGTTCGCCAGGATTCGGCCCGAAGTCTCGTCGCTGGTGGATTTTCAGTCGATGAATCTGCTGGCGCCCCAGTGGCCGGTCAAGGGCCCCTTCGATGCGATCTTCTGTCGTAACGTCATGATCTATTTCGACAAGGAGACCCAGGCGCGGATACTCGAGCGTTTTGCCCCTCTGCTCAAGCCCAACGGACTGCTGTTTGCCGGCCACTCCGAGAACTTCTCTTATATCAGCAAGGTTTTCCGGCTGCGGGGGCAGACTGTCTATACCCTGGCCAGCCACCCTTGAACTGTTGTCTCACCCTCAAAGCCTGCCAACGTTTGCTACCTGAGCGCTAAAGTTCTGGCTGGCGAGGCCGATGGTAGACCTATACGTCATTCGCCTTGGGTCGTGTCGAGCGGCCCTTGAAATTAAGGAGGCCTCCTCTTGGGATCGAACAGGATCAAAGTGCTGTGTGTCGATGATTCAGCCCTGATTCGCGACCTGCTGAGCGAGATCATCAACTCCCAGCCGGATATGGAAGTCGTGGCCGTGGCGCCGGATCCCTTGGTGGCACGTGATCTCATCAAACGTCACAATCCGGATGTGCTGACGCTGGACGTCGAGATGCCGCGCATGGACGGCCTCGATTTCCTCGAGCGCCTGATGCGCCTGAGGCCCATGCCGGTCCTGATGGTGTCTTCGCTGACACAGGCTGGGTCTGAAGTCACGCTTCGAGCCCTGGAGTTGGGGGCCGTTGACTTCGTCGCCAAGCCGGCGCTGGGGATTCGCAACGGCATGATGGATTATGCCAACGATATTGCCGAGAAGATTCGCGCCGCCGCCAAGTCACGACCAAGACAGGCCAGGCGACCGGAGGCGGCCACACGGCCAACGCTGAAGGCGCCGCTGGTTTCCAGTGAAAAGCTGATCATCATCGGGGCTTCGACGGGTGGCACCGAGGCGATACGCGCCGTACTGGAACCGCTGCCGGCCAACAGTCCTGCCATCCTGATCACCCAGCACATGCCGGGTGGCTTTACCCGTTCCTTCGCCGAACGGCTCGACCGGCTGTGCCAGATCACGGTCAAGGAGGCCAGCGACGGTGAACGCGTGCTACCGGGCCACGCCTATATCGCCCCGGGGGACTCCCACCTCAAGCTGGCTCGCAGTGGAGCCAACTATGTCGCTCGGCTGGACGACGGCCCTCCGGTCAACCGTCATCGTCCATCCGTGGACGTGCTCTTCCATTCCGCCTCGACCCAGGCGGGGCGCAATGCCATCGGTGTGATTCTGACCGGCATGGGCAAGGACGGTGCGGCCGGGCTGCTCGAGATGCGTCAGGCAGGGTCTGCCACGGTTGCCCAGGACGAGGCGAGCTGTGTTGTGTTTGGCATGCCGCGTGAGGCCATCGCCTTGGGTGGGGCAGCCGAGGTGCTCGGCCTTGACGACATACCGGAACGCTTGATGGCTCTGGTGGCGGCCTCTGGCCGTGCACAGCGGGTCTAATCATAACAATCAAGACTGAAGACACTAGCGTCACAGAGCGCGAGGAACTGCCGATATGAGTCGATTCATCCGCAACATCAGCATTCACGTATCCGTGATTGTCGCACTGATCAGCTTTGCCGTCTTGATTGGCCTGGTGGCGACGCTGTCGGCACTCTCGGATCGCCAGGCGGGCCTGATACTGGCCGATCTGGACCGGATCAACGTGCAGCAGCTCAATGAAATCAATCGGGCCGATGCATTGCTTAATCAGGCACGGGTGAGCCTCGAGATTGCCTCCAACCAGGTCATGCTGGGACGTATGGCCCAGGCCAACGAGCAGCTTGCCCAGGCGGACGATTATCTCAACCGCTCGGAGCGGCGCCTCAGCAACTTCGCTGACGCTCCCAAGTCCTCCCAGGGCGTGGCCCTCGCTGGTGAGGTGGAATCGAACTTCACCAACGTGCTGGAGCTGGTGCGTCAACAGCATGTTGCTCTCGATGAACTCAATACCCCGGAGTTCGGGAATCTGCGCGATGAGCTGATCGAGCCGGCAGAGGCCCTGAGCGCCAGCATGGCGGCTTTCGTCGCCTACGGGTTCGATAGCGCTTCAGCGATGGTGGCAGACTTCCAGCAGCAGGCGGATCGCTTCGAGCTGATCAAGCTTGGGGCTCTCCTGCTGGCCGCCGCGGTGCTGCTGCTTGTCTATCTGGGGCTGCGGGCAACGGTCGTCCGGCCCCTGAACACGGCGGTCCAGCACCTGCAGACCATTTCCAAGGCCGACCTGACCGGGAAGATCCCGCAGGGGAGCCAGAACGAGATCGGCAAGCTGTTCAACGCCATGCGCAATATGCAGCAGAGCCTGGTGCGTATCGTCGGGCAGGTGCGAGACAGCAGCGGGTCGATACATATCGGCACTCGCGAGATCGCCGGTGGTAACGCCGATCTCTCGTCGCGCACCGAGCAGCAGGCCGCATCGCTGCAGGAGACGGCGGCAAGCATGGAGGAGATCACCGCAACCGTTCGCCAGAACGCCGACAACGCCCGCCAGGCCAGCGGCCTGGCCCTGGATGCCTCAACCACCGCAGAGCGCGGCGGCGAGGTGGTCGATCGTGTCGTGCAGACCATGGGTGGTATCTCGGCCAGCTCGAAGAAGATCAGCGATATCACCAGCGTGATCGACTCCATCGCCTTCCAGACGAACATTCTGGCGCTGAATGCCTCCGTGGAAGCGGCAAGGGCCGGCGAACAGGGTCGAGGCTTTGCCGTGGTGGCCGGCGAGGTGCGCAATCTCGCCAGCCGCAGTGCCACTGCCGCCAAGGAGATCAAGGAGCTGATCGATGGTTCGGTCGCCCAGGTCAAGGAGGGCTCGACGCTGGCCGAACAGGCCGGGGAGACCATGGATGGGGTGGTGGCGGCGGTTCGTCGTGTCACCGACATCATGGATGAGATCTCCGCGGCCTCACAGGAGCAGAGTGACGGCATCGAGCAGGTCAGCCAGGCGGTGGGGCAGATGGATCAGGTGACTCAGCAGAACGCGTCGCTGGTCCAGCAGGCCACCGTGGCGGCTTCCTCACTGGAGGAGCAGGCCAGTCGACTGGAGCAGGCCGTGGCGGTATTCCGCCTGGCTGGAGACGCCCTTCAGGCCTCACACCAGACGCAACCGGCGGAGAATGCCAAGGTCGGTACGGACCAGAGCCGTGCCGACCTGGCGGCCCGCACCCGCGTGCCGGCACTGGCGCAGCCTGCACAGCGACAGGTCGCTGAGGTGGACCCCAAGCCGCAGCGCAAGGCACGCAACGAGCCTGTGGCCGAGGGCGAGTGGGAAGAATTCTGAACTATGGCGGCGGAGAGTCCCGCCGTCAGTCAACTATTGCATGACACAAATGAGGAATCCCGATGGCTGACAAGAACATGAGCTTTCTGGTGGTCGATGACTTCCCGACCATGCGGAGGATCGTTCGGAGCCTGCTCAAGGAACTGGGTTACACCAACGTCGAGGAAGCCGAGGATGGCCAGGAGGCGTTGAGCAAACTCCGTTCGGGTGGCTTTGAGTTCGTGGTGTCCGACTGGAACATGCCCAATCTCGACGGACTGGAGATGCTCAAGCAGATTCGTGCCGACGACGGTCTCAAGGAGCTGCCGGTACTGATGGTCACTGCCGAAGCCAAGAAGGAGAATATCATCGCCGCTGCCCAGGCAGGCGCCAGTGGCTATGTGGTCAAACCCTTCACGGCCGCAACCCTGGAAGAAAAACTCAACAAGATATTCGAGAAAATGGGCAAGTGATTGCCGGGGATAGTTACCTGGCGAAGGAGACGACAAGATGAGCGCAAACGAGCAGCCCGGTGAGGCGCAGCCGTCCAGCGCCGCCGGTGAAGACCTGGTGCAGCGTATTGGTCAACTGACGCGCATGCTCAGAGAGAGCATGCGCGAGCTGGGCTTGGACAAGGAGATTGAAAAGGCTGCGGAAGCCATACCCGACGCCCGGGATCGTCTCAGCTATGTGGCGACAATGACCGAGCAGGCCGCCGAGCGGGCGCTGAATGCCATCGACCGGGCGCAGCCGCTGCAGGATTCCCTCAGCGATGATGCCGGGGCGCTGGACAAGCGCTGGGCAGAGTGGTTCGCGGAGCCCAAGGAGCTCGATGAGGCGCGCGAGCTGGTCAACGAGACGCGTTCCTACCTTGCTGGCGTGCCTGACAAGACCCAGGCAACCCAGAAGGAGCTGCTCGAGATCATGATGGCCCAGGATTTCCAGGACCTGACGGGCCAGGTCATCAAGAAGATGATGGATGTGATTCGCGAGATCGAGCACCAGCTGGTGCAAGTGCTCATCGACGCCGTTCCCGAGAACATGGACCGGGAAACCATGCAGCAGAAGGCCAACGATCAGTGGGAAAACGACCGCAAGCGTGAGGAGAGCCTGCTCAACGGCCCTCAGATCAAGCCTGCGGCTGATATCGTCACCGATCAGGACCAGGTCGACGATCTGCTCGATCAGTTGGGGTTTTAGGAGCGGTCAAATCCGCTAGGCTCCTGGCGACTCCTGCCGCTTATATTTCTTCCGATAACGCTTCCGCGTCGAGGGTCATGGTCGATAAGGCCACGATCATCGGCGCTTTTTGGCGTATTACCCTTCCCTTGAAGCCCCCACAATAGCCAGCGTGCACACGAACGTCCGGATGCCATGGCTGACCAGAGCAGTGATCAGGAAAAGACCGAAGAGGCCACGCCTCGACGACTCCAGAAGTCGCGCGAGGAGGGGCAGGTTGCCCGATCCCGTGAATTGACCACGTTCATGCTGCTGTTGGGCGGTGTGGTGGGCATGTGGTCGATGGGTGCCATGCTCTATGACCAGTTGGGTCTGGTAATGGAACAGGCCTTTCTCTTCGAACGGCAGCAGGCTTTCGAAACCGGCCCCATGCTGGTCAACGTGCTGAACCTTGGGCAGCGCACGCTGTGGACGATGCTGCCGCTGTTCCTGCTGCTAGCCCTGATCGCCCTGGTGGCCCCGGCCCTGCTGGGTGGCTGGCTGATATCAGCCAAGTCGCTCAAGCCGCAGCTGTCGAAGCTGAACCTGTTCAAGGGCTTGAAGCGGATGTTCGGCGTGCAGGCCCTGGTCGAGCTGTTCAAGGCGATCGCCAAGTCGACGCTGATCGGTGGGGTGGGGATGGCATACCTTTATTTCAATCGGGGTGAGTACCTCTCGCTGCTCGATCAGCCAACGACACAGGCCCTGGCACGTGCCCTGATGATGGCGGCCCAGGCCTGCGGACTGATGGTGCTGACGCTGCTGGTGGTCATCCTGATCGACGTGCCTTATCAGCTATATAGCCATGCCAAGAAGCTGCGCATGTCCAAGGAGGAGGTCAAGCGGGAGCACAAGGAGAGCGAGGGCGACCCGCACGTCAAGGCCCGCATTCGCTCCCAGCAGCAGGCAATGGCCCGAGGCCGAATGATGAGCAAGGTGCCCGAAGCGGACGTCATCATTACCAACCCCACACACTACGCGGTGGCGTTGCAGTACGACGAGAAACAGATGGGCGCGCCACGTGTCGTGGCCAAGGGGGCTGACATGGTGGCAGCGCGTATCCGAGAAGTGGGCCAGGAAGCTGGTGTACCCCTGCTTGAGGCCCCACCGCTGGCGCGGGCTCTGTATCATCACGTGGATCTCGACAGGGAGATCCCATTGACTCTGTATACTGCCGTGGCGGAGGTGCTGGCCTGGGCCTTCCGCCTCAAGCATGTGTCACTTGAGGGGGGAGACGTGCCACCTACGCCCGAGGATCTACCCATACCGCCAGAGCTGGCCGTGCCCGGTGACAATGACGAGGCTGATCGAAATGCATCACAGCGCAATGATTCGACCGGGGGGCGTCAATGAAGTCCCTTAGTCATATTATCGGTCGCCGCGACTGGATGGGCGACGTGCGCATGAAGCTGCTGGCAGGGCCGATCCTGATCCTCATGATCCTGGCCATGATGATCCTGCCGCTGCCGCCTTTTGCGCTGGACATGCTGTTCACCTTCAACATCGCACTGGCCATCATGGTCCTGCTGGTCAGCATGTTCACCCAGAAACCGCTGGATTTCGCCGCCTTTCCGGCGGTGCTGCTCTTTACCACGCTGCTGCGGCTGTCGCTCAACGTGGCTTCTACCCGTGTCATCCTGATGGAGGGGCATCAGGGTGGCGATTCCGCCGGCAAGGTAATCGAGGCCTTCGGTACCTTCCTGGTGGGGGGTAACTTTGCCGTCGGCCTGGTGGTCTTCCTGATTCTCGTCATCATCAATTTCATGGTAATCACCAAGGGTGCCGGCCGGATTGCCGAGGTGGGCGCTCGCTTCATGCTCGACGCGATGCCGGGCAAGCAGATGGCCATCGATGCTGACCTGAATGCGGGGCTGATCGGCGAGGAGGATGCCCGTAAGCGGCGTGCCGAGGTTGCCCAGGAGGCGGACTTCTACGGCTCCATGGACGGCGCCAGCAAGTTCGTACGCGGCGATGCCATGGCTGGCCTGGTGATCATGGTGGTCAATATCATCGGCGGGCTGCTGATCGGCATGTTGCAACACGGCATGGGCTTCGGCGATGCGGCAAAGACCTATACGCTGATGACCATCGGCGACGGCCTGGTGGCGCAGATCCCTGCTCTGGTGATTTCCACCGCCGCTGGCGTTACCGTCTCCCGGGTAAATACCGAGGAGGATGTGGGTCAGCAGATGATCAGTCAGCTGTTCGTCAATCCTCAGGTGTTGATTCTGGCCGCGGTGGTCATGGGCCTTCTGGGCATGGTTCCGGGTATGCCCAACATGGTGTTCCTGCTCTTTACCGGCCTGCTGGCAGGCCTGGCCTGGATGCTGACCCGGCAGGCGGAGCAGCGCCTGGTCGAGCAGGAGATCAGCGCCGAACCGCCACCACCTCCCGAGGCCCCCGAGGCGAGTTGGGACGACGTGCAGCTGGTCGATACACTGGGGCTGGAAGTGGGGCACCGGCTGATCCCGCTGGTCGATCAGCGCCAGGCGGGCGAGCTACTGGGGCGCATCAAGAGTGTGCGCAAGAAATTTGCGCAGGAAGTGGGCTTCCTCCCGTCAGTCGTTCATATTCGTGACAACCTTGAGCTGGGTGCCAATACCTACGTGATTACGCTGAAGGGCGCAGAAATCGGCCGGGCCGAGGCATTCCCGGGCCAGTGGCTGGCCATTGATCCCGGCCAGGTGACGGGCCAGCTGCAAGGCACCCCCACTGAAGACCCGGCCTTCGGCTTGCCGGCGGTATGGATCGATTCCGGGCAGCGGGAGCATGCTCAGGTCTATGGGTATACGGTGGTCGATGCGGGGACCGTGGTGGCGACGCATCTCAACCACGTGCTGCACCGTCACGCTGCCGAGATGCTGGGGCGTCAGGAAGTCCAGAAACTTCTCGACAAGCTGGGCGAGGAGCAGAAGTCCCTGGTTGAGGACGTGGTGCCCAAGGCGATCAATTTGACCACGCTGCAACGTATCCTGCAGAACCTGCTGGAAGAGGACGTTTCGATTCGCGACATGCGTACTATTCTCGACACCTTGGCAGAGTATGCCCCTCAGCAGCAGGATGCCAATGAGCTGACCGCCCTTGTGCGAATCGCCCTGGGCCGGTCGATCACTCAGCAGTGGTTCCCGGGTCAGGACACGCTCAATGTCATTGGCCTGGAGGCACAGCTCGAGCAGGTACTGATGCAGGCGATGAACGGTAACGGTGCCCTTGAACCAGGGCTGGCGGAGACGTTGATGAGCCAGGCGGAGCAGGCATTGACTCGCCATGAAGCAAGCGGGGAGCCACCTGTCATGGTGGTGCAGCACAGCCTGCGGCCGCTGTTGTCTCGCTTCCTCCGTCGCCGGCTGCGTCATCTCGTGGTCATGTCACAGGCGGAGATTCCCGATGATAGGACACTGCGCGTCACGACGCTGGTGGGAGGTCGATAAGCGATGAGTGTCATGCGATTTACCGGCGTGAACAGCCGGGATGCCATGCGCCAGGTGCGCGAAGCGCTGGGCGATGAGGCCCTCATCCTGGCCAACCGGCGAGTAGATGACGGCGTCGAGATTCTGGCCATGGCCGAGTCGGCGGCGCCGGGTGGTAGCGACGATCCTCAACGGCACGCGCAGGCGAACGCTTCTGCGCCTCCGGCTGCTGGACAGGGTGCGTCGAGTGCCTTCGAAGCCATGAGTGCCAGGCTGCTCGAGGAGATGCAGGATATGCGTGCGCTGTTGTCGCGCGAGCAGGCGCCGGCGGCGCTCGGTGGCCTTCGCGAACAGCTTCAGCATCTTTTGCTTGAGGCCGGCTTCCGTCAGGAGTTGGCCGGTGAGGTGGTCTCGGCCTTGCCGGAAGAGCTGGTCGGCCAGGATATGGATGCACGTGCCATGAGCTGGCTGCACCGCCAGTTGGTCAACCGTCTGGAGGGCCTCGACGACGAGGACGCTTTCCTGGATCGTGCCGGCATCGTGGCCCTGATCGGACCGACAGGCATTGGCAAGACCACTACCACTGCCAAGCTGGCCGCTCGCTACGTCATGCGTCACGGTACCCGCCCGGTCGCCCTGGTGACCACCGACAGCTTTCGTATCGGCGCCCACGAGCAGTTGCGAATCTATTCGCGGCTGCTCGATGTCCCCATGTATGCACTGAATGCCGACCAGCCGGTCTCTGACCTGCTCGAGCGCATGCGCGGCAAGTCTTGGGTCATCATCGATACGGTTGGCATGAGCCAGCGTGACCATCGTGTCATTGAGCAGGTGGCACACCTGCGTGGTGGCGATGCCCCGGTGAGACTGGTGCTGCTGCTCAATGCGGCCAGTCAGCCCGAGACACTGGAAGAGGTGGTGATCCGCTATCGCCAGGCGGCACAAGCGGCGGGTGCTGAACTCAGCGACTGCATCATTACCAAGCAGGATGAAGCCGGGCGCCTGGCGCCGGTGCTGGATATCGTGATGCGCCATGGCCTGCGCCTGCTGTTCGTCTCCCATGGCCAGCGCGTGCCGGAGGATATGTCCGTGGCCGACGTGCCGGCACTGGTTGACCGCGCCCTGGAGGCCCGCGTTGCCATGGCGCAATCCACGCCCCGTCAGGGCGCCGTGGAAGCGCCGGCGCGCTCCCCCAGCCTGCTGGGGCAGGGGCGCCGCCTCTCCAGTACGCTGCTGGCCCTGCGGCAACGGCTGACGGGATTCCAGCAATTGGAAGCGGTCTGGGATCTGCTCGGCCTGCCGGCAGTCGTCCAGCAGCGTCGGCTGGAGTCACTGCTGTCCTCTTACCCGGAGCCCGAGCAGGCGCTGGGCATGCTGTGGAGCGAGCGTCGGCGAGTCAAGGGCGAGCGCTGGTCCATGCCGGATATCGCCATCGACCCGGAGGGGGGCTGGTTGGCGTTGCCACTGCTTCAGCACCGCCAGGTAGCTGGGCAACAGTCGCGACTGGAGGATGCATTGCAACGCTTGGCGGTCAGCGTGCATCTGCTACAGGGTTTGCCCGATGGCGAAGCGGCTGACTGGCTGGAGGAGAAGGCCATCACCTGGTGCAGCCAGGTGCGTGGCAGCCAGCGCGTCGAGCATGCCGGCGAGCGTCTGTCACTGTCGACGCTGGGTGAGCTGGCCGAGCCGCTGGGGGATGTGGCCTGTCGCTTCCGTGGGGCGCCGGGGCGCCTCGCCCTCTCGAGCCTGCCGGTGGCAGTGGCTCTCAAGGCAGGGAAGGGCGTGCAAGCGGTCTCGGTGCGAGCCTGGCTTGGCGACGTGCGTGATACGGAGAGCGGGCGCGTCCTGGCCAAGCGCTACTGGGTGACGCCGTCACGGCTGGGGCGTGATCCGCAATCGTTGCTGGTGGCGCAGCTTCAGGGCGATGCGCTGCCGCAGTTGACGCGGCGGGCCTGGCAGCGGCTGGCCCCTTCGGAACTGGGGGAGGTGAGGCCCGATGTGCGTCTGCTGATGGCAAGTGGTCTGGCGACAGTTGCGGCGCATCTGGACCTGGCCGAAGACGAAGCGGCCATGGACCTGCGCGCCGAACTGTTGGGCCTGTCTGGAGGGCGGCAGCGTCGCCGTGACGTGGCGCTGCTGGAATCCCTCATGCAACTGTTCATGGTACGTGATGCCATTCGGCATCTGGGTCTCGGTGAAAGGGAGTCAGGCTAGATGGGTATGGATCAGGCCGCCGGGCTACGCAAGTGGTCGAACATGACGCCAAGAGCTCCCCAGGAAGCGTGCCCCGATCACGTTGCTGCGATGCTGGTATCACTGGGAGGAGGCGCCGCTCCAGCTGGCCATGTCGGCTCGGCTCCCACGTCCTCTGCACAGGCCTCGGCGCAGCGCCCGAGGCGCCGTTTGGAATCGGACACGACTCTGATGGTATTGGGGCTTCCCGGCACCGGCGCGCATCATACCGGTAAGGTCACAGAGCTGTTCGAGGCCTGGGCCAACGAGGGTCGTGACTGGGTAGGCAATCCCCGGGCATGGCGGGTGGTGGCACTGCCTGCAGGCAGCCCGCATCTGCCGGTGCTTGCCGGCGAGCAGGCGCGTTGGGCGCTCTGGGTCGATGCAGATCCGGAGGCATTCCGTCGCGCCTATCGCGTGTTGAAGCAGGTAGCCGAGCGTGGTGGGCCGCAGCGCATGCTGCTGGTCCATCCGCCGAGCGTTGGACGACAGGGGCTGCTGAGTAATCTGCGTCATGCCGCGGCAAGCTATCTTGGTATCGAGCTGCTGGTATTGGCAAGATGAAGCTAATACAGCAGTCGTGGGCGAAACTGTTGCTGGGGCTGGGAGGCACACTCATTGCCAGCCTGGCACAGGCATCGGGCAGTTGGGTGGCCAGTGCCCCGGCAGTGCAGGTGGTCATGTCGGACCGGCAGGTCCAGTCTGCGGATATGGTGCCGCCTACGGCCGAACTGGCCCGGAATCAGGTCATGGGGCGGGTGAGCTGGCAGTTCCAGACCTCGTCCGGCGCCGAGGTGAATGCCCGGCTATGTCACGCGGGTGGCTGTGTCACGTTGGCAGGGCCGCGGGGACACACCGAAGCATTCGCAGGCATACCGGCGGACTCGGCGCTCTACTTCCAGTTTGCGCTGCGGGAGCGCGGACAGCGAGCCATGACGTTGCAGGGGCTGCAGGTCATCGTGAACCACCATGAACAGGAGCGTGCCGCAGCGGGTTCATATGACGGCAGTCGGCGGGGTAGCGGGCGTTGTGACAGTTAACGGTACTGAAGCAAGCGAAACCTGTTGAGTGAATCAGCACCCTTTGAAATGGGCTGGCAGCCACGAGAGCAAGCGTATGTACACAGCACGAGGCAAGATAGATCAGGGGGACATGCTGGCGGAGTATCTTCCGCTGGTCAGGCGACAGGCGCTCTCCCTTCAGGTGCGTCTACCGGCGAGCATCGAGCTGGATGACCTGATCCAGGCGGGCACGGTCGGGCTGCTTGAAGCCATGGGGCGTTTCGACTCCTCCCAGGGAGCAAGCTTCGCCACCTTTGCCAGCCAACGCATTCGTGGCGCCATGCTGGATGAGCTCAGAAGCCGGGACTGGCTGCCCCGCAGCGTGAGACGCAATGCCAGAGCGGTCGATGAGGTCGTCAGGCGGCTGGAGCAGCAGCTCGGGCGACATGCCGAAGAGACAGAGATTGCCGCTGAGCTGGACATGGATCTGGCGACGTATCGCCAATTGTTGAACGATACCAACAGCGGGCATTTGCTGCCGTTCGAGGCGTTGCTGGCGGAGGGCGTTGAGCCCGGTGTTGCAGACGCCACGGCGGATACGCCTTACAAGCAATTGATTGATCAGCAGAAGCGACAGCAGCTGGTGGAGGGTATCGAGGCGTTACCGGAGCGGGAAAAGCTGTTGATGGCGCTCTACTACCAGGAAGAGCTGAACCTCAAGGAGATTGGTGTCGTCATGGGCGTGACCGAGTCACGGGTCTGCCAGCTCCACAGCCAGGCAGTCAGCCGGCTTCGCAGCCGGCTGGGCGAACAGGAAGAGTAGCCGGCCCGTTGTCGATCGAGGCATGGCTCTACAGATTGTTCATCAAGGCGCGTGCGCTGGCCAAGGCATCCATGTAGCAACTGTGCAACTGGTCAGCCGGGATGTCGTTGATGGATTCCTCCACCTGGCGCTCATGATTCTCGCAGAGCGTCAGTACCGCCCCCAGGGGGCCTGCACGCTCCTTTAGTGCAGCCAGGATGTGAGGGTTGAGCGGTAGCTGCGCGAGCAAGGTGTCGCGATCTTCCTCGAGCAGGGCATCCATCATCGAAAAGAGGCCGGTGGTAAAGGCGTCTTCTGCATCCAGGATGGGGAAAGGGGCCGACAGGTTGCGGCACATGAATGCTCGGATCAGCGCCATGCGCAGGATGATCCTGGACGACGGCTGGAGGCTGGCGAGGGTCAGTGTAAGAATGAGCCGCCTTAGCTCGATCAGGCCGAGCACCTGCATCGCCCGATACAGATCGATCTCCTTTCCGCCACGGTTGTAGTAGTTCGAGTTGGCCCGCCTAAGTACTGCCACATGAAGGTGAGGTATCTGTACCACGAGTTCCTGAAGACGATGAATGTCACTGTCTTCCTCGTAGAGCGCCCGAATCAATCGTATCTGTGCTGCGCGGTTACCGTGTCTCCCCCGGGGAGGGGAGGCGATGAAGCTGGGGCGCGCCAGATAGTGCCCGTTAAAGTAAGCGCAGCCGATCTCGCGATAGCGTTCGAGCTCTTCACGGTCATCGATGTTTTCCACCAGCAGCTTGATGTTGCGGGCGGGGAGGCGTTCGAGAGTCTTGGCATCGATGTCATGGGGAGTCGTCACCAGAATGATGTCGGTTCTGGGGAGTAGCGCCTCGAGATACTGCATCACCAGGCTGGCGGGCAGGACGATGCGATAACCCCGTTCCCGCATGTCGTCCAGGCGGTCGAGAAGCTTCTCGTCCACCTCCGGCATATCGGCGATGCCGATGGCCATGCGCGGTGCCGGGGTAGGAAGCAGCTCCGGGCTGGCGAGCCATGCCATCGGCAGATCGACGAAGAGCGTTCGCTCAGCCAGAAGGCCGGCATCACCGAGTTCATAAACTGCGCTGGACAGTGCCCGGGCAGTGTCGGCCATCGTGTCATCGGATTCGTTCATTCCACTTTGCCGATAGACCAGGCGGTCCGCCACATGAGCGTGCTCCGTGTCGTGAATCGGATGAAGTGCAATGGTGCAAGGATTGAAATCCGCTTGCTCTGGCATGTTGCTGGGCTCCCTGCTGAGTGAGATCTCACTCAAGACTTTGTCATGATGCGACTTCTGCGCGTATTCGATCGATTGAGGGTCTTGCCACCCAGCTACAGTTCCTGTCTCAGGGTGTGAAGCCGGGGCTCCAGGCCGGTAACCAGGCTCGCCAGGCTGGGGCGGGCATAGTAGAAGCCTTGTTGATGCGTCAATCCGTTGCGCCCCAGCCACAGCGCCTCTTCACGGGTTTCCACGCCCTCGGCGATGAGAGAGATGCCCAGCTCACTGCCAAGCCCGACGATAGCGCGCAGGATGGCCTGCCGGCGTGGGTCGCTGTCGCAGCCATCCACCAGGACACGATCGATCTTGAGTCGGTCCGGGCGAAGGTCGGTGAGCAGGTCCAGGTTGGCGAAGCCATTGCCGAAGTCATCGAGGGCGGTGGCAAACCCCATGCTGCGGTAGGCCTCGATGATGCCACGGAGATGCTCCTGGCTGCGGACCTTCTCGGTCTCGGTGATTTCAAAGACCAGCCGGTCGGTCGGCCAGCCCACCTTGGCAGCGATGGCCAGGGTCGCCTGGATACAGGCGGAAGGTTCATAGACGGCATTGGGCAGGAAATTGATCGACAGGTCCTCGCTCATGCCCAGTTGGCTGGCGATCTCGATGGCCCTGACGCGGCAAGCCTGGTCGAAGCGGTAGAGCAGCTCGGGCGTGACCTGGGACAGGATGCTGTAGGCTGACTCGCCCGCTGGGCCGCGCACCAGGGCTTCATGGGTGGTGACGCGGGCGCTGGCAAGGTCCACGATCGGCTGGAAGGCCATGGTGAATTCGAACGGAAGCGGTCCGTCGCAGATGACGCAGCGTCCATCCTTTTCGGCGCATTGATGCATGGAGACTCCCATCGTCTCTGTCGGCTGTGGGGACCGGATTCCCCGTTACCTGTTACATCGGCAGACACGGCCGAAACTTGAGTCCCGTATCTGCCCATGCTGAACGCTGCATACTTTGGAGGGTCAGCGAATTGCTTGACATAGATCATGTGCGGCTCGCTTCTCGGCAGCTCGCACCTCAAGTTTCGGCCTATCCCGCCGATTGATGCCCTAGACTCGAAGCCCCTATCAGGAGCCTGCATGAATCCTTCAACCATCATCGGTATGTTCGCCAGCGTCATTCTGCTGGTCAGCGTACTCTTCTTCACCGCCGAGTCGCCACAGAGTTTTCTTAACCTTCCCGGGCTTGCCATCGTATTGGCCGGCACCATGGCGGCCACCTTCATCAGCTATCCGCTGAAGGAGGTCGTTCGGGTGGTTCGTCTGGTGGGGCTGGTGTTTCGGCGCGAGAACACCTACATGCGAGATGACATCAAGGAGCTGGTGGATATCTCGCGGCTGTGGTTCAAGGGGGATGTCCGAGCCGTGGAGGAGGCGCTGGAGAAGGCGCGCAACCCCTTCCTGCGTACCGGCATCCAACTGGTGATAGCCAACACCAAGGAAGACGAAATCTTCGATCTGCTGCGCTGGCGCATCGCCCGACTCAAGGCGCGCGAGCATGCCGAGGCGCAGATATTCCGCACAATGGCCACTTACGCACCGGCCTTCGGCATGATCGGCACCTTGGTGGGGCTGGTGAACATGCTGGAGGTCATGGAGGCCGGCGATCTCCACGTCATCGGCCCTCGCATGGCCATCGCCCTGCTCACGACCTTTTACGGCATCCTGCTGGCCAACCTCGTCTTCAAGCCTATTGCTGTGAAGCTGGAGCGACGCACAGAAGAGCGTCTCATCGCCATGAACATGGTCTTCGAGGGCATCTCGTTGATCACCAAGCGGCGCCTGCCCTCCTTCATTGAAGAGACGCTCAACTCCTTCGTTGCGAATTATCATGACGAGATTCGCGACCCCGTTGTCTCCGATCGTACGCGTGGAGAGGGCGAGGGGACCGGAAAAGGAAAGGGGCCCTCGGCAGGGAAGGGGCAGAATGCTTGATCGCAGTATGCGTGACATGCTCGCCCCGCCGACGGTAGAGGGCGATAGCGATGGCTGGCTGATGAGCTATCTCGATGTCCTTACGCTGCTCATCACCCTGTTTGTCTTGCTGCTCTCGCTGGCAGGGAACGGCCTGGCCATCCAGGGCAGCCGGCATGGCGGCGATAGCGCTGCATTCATCACCCCCCAGGCCGAAGCGGCGGCTCGCATGGTGGCAGGCTCCGGGCTCAAGCCGCGCCATGATGGCCTGCAGCCGCAATTCTCCGGACTCGATATCGAGGGCGTCAGCATGGCAGAGGGGCAGCAGGGCATCACGCTGCGCATCGATGACAACCTACTGTTTTCCAGCGGCCAGGCGGACCTGACGTCTCAGGGGCGCGAGGTCCTGGGTCGGCTGCGTGAGCTGCTGCAATCCTTCGATGGCGACGTCTCGGTGGAGGGGCATACCGACAGCATTCCCATTGCCACGGCACGCTTCCCCTCCAACTGGGAGCTCTCGTCGGCGCGGGCCATCGCCGTGCTGCGGTACCTGGCCGAACTGGGCGTCGATATCGAGCGCCTGCGCGCGGTGGGCTATGCCGAGACCCGTCCCCTGGCAAGCAACGAGACTGAGGAGGGGCGCGCCGAGAACCGCCGGGTGGAGCTCCTGCTCAAGCAGGAGCTGGGTGCGCAGTGACGGAGGGCGAGATGATCTTACGGGCCATCGAGCCATGATTCATGCGCGAAATCAGCAGCCGCGGCGGCGCTGGTCGGCATTGCAGGCCGCCATGATCTATACCATGGCGGTCACTCTAGTGCTGCTTGTCATCGTCTGGGCCTTGAAGGAGCGCCACGACCGCGAGCTGGATGCTGCCGAGGGTCGTGTGCTGGCACAGGCAGAGCTTATGGCGGAGTGGGCTTCCGGCACCTTCAACAGCACCGACAACACGCTCAGCGGCCTGGCCAACCTCTTTGCCCTCTCCATCGATGGCAATATCGATCAACGCTTCGCCAGGGCCTTTGAATCCCTGGTCTCTCAGCGCCAGCAGAGCCTGCCTTTCCTGGATGCGCTCGGCATCATCAGTCATACCGGTGAGACACTCTATACGATTGGAAACCCTGGGTTCCCGGGACATGACATGGAGGAGCGTGCCTTCATTCGCAGGTTTCTTCAGGACTACGACCAAAGCCACTCCGATAGCTATTGGAATCCGGAGTCGGGCGATCATCGCATGCTCTACCTGAGGCGCATGTTCGATGCCGACGGGTTTTTCCTCGGTGTCGCGGCGGCACGACTGGATCTCTTCTTCTTGACCCATGCGCTTCAGCGGCTGACGCTTGATCCTGGCGAGAGTATCGCTTTCATCGACGGCAACCTGCGCCTGATCGCCCGGCGGCCGGATCTGGAGAGCCTGCCCATGACACAGGCGCTGGGCATGCAGGTCGATGCTCCGGCAGTAGCTGAACTCATTGCCGGCGAGCGAAGTGGGGCCGTTACCATTCGCTCGCCATTGGCCGGGGACAGCCGGATCTTCGGTATCGGGCGAGTCGAGGGCATGCCGATCGTGGCCGCCGTGGGCTTCAGCGTACGCAGCGTGCTCGCTTCGTGGTATCAGCAAGTGGTGATACTGACCTTCGGCTGGCTACTGACTGCGGCACTCGGCCTGCTGATCTTGCTTCACTACCTGCGCCTTTCTCGCACGGAGGCAGAGCTTCAGTGCAGTGAACAGGCGCTGCGGCAGATCAACCACTCCCTGCAGGCGGAACTGCGCATCGCCGATATGGCGTTCGAGACGCACCTTGGCATGTTCATCACCGATGCCGACGGCATCATTCGCAAGGTCAATGTCACCTTCGAACGCATCACCGGTTACAGTGCCGATGAAGTGCTGGGTGAGAATCCGCGGCTGCTCAACTCCGGTCGCCATGATGCATCTTTCTACCGTGAGATGTGGGGCAGCATTCATGAGAAAGGCAGCTGGCAGGGTGAGGTCTGGAACCGGCGCAAGAACGGCGATACCTACCCGCAATGGGTCACCATCAGTGCGGTAAAGGATGTGCAGGGGGAGGTTACCCACTATGTGGCGACGATCAGCGACCTGACGCACCGCAAGGCGGCCGAGCAGGAGGCGCATCGGCTGGCCTTCTTTGATCCGCTGACGGGGTTGCCCAATCGTCGCATGTTGCTGGACAGGCTGGCAGAGGCGCTCGAAGCGTCACGGCAGAGCGAACAGCAGAGCGTCTTGCTGTTCATCGACCTGGATGGGTTCAAGCATATCAATGACAGCCTGGGCCATCAGCTTGGCGACGAACTCCTGCAGCTCATGGCCAGGCGCATCCAGGCGGTCAGTCGCGATGCCGACCTGGTGGCCCGCCTCGGGGGCGACGAGTTCGTGATCCTGGCGGAGGGCCTGGGCGAGACCATCGACGGAACCTCGCAGGCGGCGGAGCGCCTGGCAACCAAGCTGCTGGGCAAGCTGACACAGCCCTGCTGGTTGGGCGAGCGTCGGCACCTGCTCTCCGGCAGCATCGGCATCACCCTGCTCGGCGATGGTGTCGGGCGAGCGGAGGAGTGCCTGCAGCAGGCGGAGATGGCCATGTACCAGGCGAAGCAGGCGGGCCGCAATACGCTGCGTTTCTTCGATCCCGTGATGCAGGCGGTGGCGGTGCGACGCGCCATGATCGAGTCGGACCTGCGTCAGGCAGCCAGGCGCGATGAGCTGAAACTCTTCTATCAGATCCAGGTGGACGGCAAGTCGCAGGTGACCGGAGTCGAGGCGCTGCTGCGCTGGGAGCACCCGGAGCACGGCATGATTCCGCCGAATGATTTCATCCCGGTGGCTGAAGAGAGCTACCTGATTGTTTCCATCGGCAATTGGGTGCTGGAGACGGCCTGCCGACAGTTGGCGAGGTGGGCCAGTGATCCCCGAACTGCCGAGCTGACCATGGCAATCAATATCAGCCCGCTGCAGTTCCAGCAGCCGGATTTCGTGGCCAGTCTCTCAGCGGTACTCGAGACCACCGGTGCGCGGCCGGAGCGGTTGAAGCTGGAGCTGACCGAGACGCTGTTCATGGAGGAACCCGAGGCGGTGCGCGAGACGATGCGGCGGGTTCAGGCCATGGGGGTGTGCTTCTCGCTGGACGACTTCGGCACCGGCTACTCATCCCTTTCCTATCTCAGCTGCCTGCCGCTAGACCAGCTCAAGATCGATCAATCCTTCGTACGCACCCTGTTCCAGGATGTGTCGAATGAGATGATCTGCGCCACGATCATCAGCCTGGGGCGCAATCTGGGGCTGGAGGTCATCGCCGAGGGCGTGGAAACCCAGGCGCATCGCGACTGGCTGGAGGCCCACGGCTGCCATGCCTACCAGGGCTATCTCTATTCGCGGCCACTGCCCATCCATGCGTTGACAGGGCTGCTCGAGTCATCCACCTGTGCCGCCGGGCGCTGAGCCGGCGGCACAGGCGGGCCGGTCAGTCCTCCACCCGCCCCAGCAGCAGGAACTCGATCAATGCCTTCTGGGCATGCAGGCGATTGCCGGCTTCCTGCCATACCACGCTGCGCGGGTCATCTAGCAGGGTCTCGCTGATCTCTTCACCACGGTGGGCCGGCAGGCAGTGCAGGAACAGCACGTCGTGACCGGCGCGGTCGAGCAGGGCCTCGCTGACCTGGTAGCCGGCGAAGTCCGCTTCACGCTTGGCCTGTTCCTCCTCCTGACCCATGGAGGCCCAGACATCGGTGGTGATCAGGTCGGCATCGACAACGGCCTGCTGGGGGTCGTGCAGAACGCTGACGCGATCGCCGGCGGCATCGAGAATGTCCTGGCGTGGTTCATAACCTTCGGGGCAGCAGATGCGCAGTTGGAAATCGAACTGCCGCGCGGCGTTGATCCAGGAGTGGCACATGTTGTTGCCGTCGCCGACCCATACGGCGGTGCGTCCCTTGACACTGCCGCGCAGCTCGGTCCAGGTCATCACGTCGGCCAGCAATTGGCACGGATGGTAGTCGTCGGTGAGCGCATTGATGACCGGCACCGAACTGGCGGCAGCGAAAGCCTCCAGCCCCTCATGGGAGAAGGTGCGGATCATGACCGCATCGACCATTTCGGCCAGTACCCGTGCGGTATCCTCTATGGGTTCACCCCGGCCAAGCTGGGTATCGCGGGGAGAGAGGAACAGCGCGTGGCCGCCGAACTGCGCCATGGCGGTCTCGAAGGAGACGCGGGTGCGGGTCGAGGATTTCTCGAAAATCATCGCCAGGGTGCGGTTGGTGAAGGGTGAGTAAGTTGGCCCCTGGGCACGCAGGCGGTTCTTGATCGTGATGGCGCGTTGGATCAGGTAGTGGAGCTCTTCCGGGCTCAGGTCCAGCAGGGTCAGGAAATGGCGTGTCGCCATGGGGATCTCTCCGCGCGAAAAAACCCCCATCCTATCCAGCCCGTAGGGGATGCGCAATGCGCCCGTCATCAGTAGAATGAGGTCATGAGCAAAAGCTGAGCGTCGTGGTCGGGTATTTTGCGGCGCCGTCAGTACCATTGATCCAACAGGAGCGCACATGAGCACCACCCTCGAGAACATTCAGCGCCAGATCAGCGAAAACCCCATCCTGATCTACATGAAGGGCACCCCGCAGTTGCCCCAGTGCGGCTTCTCCGCCCAGACCGTACAGGCACTGATGGCCTGCGGAGAGCGTTTTGCCTTCGTCAATATCCTGGATAACCCGGATATTCGCACCGAGCTGCCCAAATATGCCAACTGGCCGACCTTCCCGCAGCTGTGGGTCGAAGGCGAGCTGGTCGGCGGTTGCGACATCGTCGGCGAGATGCACCAGAACGGTGAGCTGGAGACCCTGATCAAGGCCGCGGCGGCACGTGCCAAGGAGTAGGAAGAACAGGGCGGTAACGCCTGATCGGTTAGTGTCTTGGACAGTCGCTTGGGATAGTCGACAAGGACCCGCGAGGCGAACTCGCGGGTCCTTGTCGTTCCGGCCGGGCCTGTGTGGGCGCTTTCTCTGCACGCGCCCTACGTTGACGACCCGGGGATACGTACGCTCACCAGTTCAGTCAGCCGTGTCGTTCTGCCAGTTCACCTGGTTGCGACCTTGCTCCTTGGCCAGATAAAGCCCCCTATCGGCACGCTTGATTGCCGGCTTCAGTGAAGGCTCATCGGCCATCACCAACGTCACGCCCAAGGAGGCGGTGTAGTTGAGCTGCCTCCCTGCGTTGAGTTCGTGGTCAACCTCTACCGATGAGGTCTCAAGTGCCTGGCGGAGTCGCTCGGCTACGTGAATGGCCTGATGCTGGGTGGTGTCAGGGAGCAGGACGGCAAATTCCTCGCCGCCCATCCGGCACAGCACATCGCCCTCACGAAGCTGTTCCTTGGCCGTCCTGGCGAAAGCCTGCAGGACAATGTCCCCTACGTCATGGCCGTATTCGTCATTGATGCGCTTGAAGTGATCCAGATCGATGACGATCAAGCCAAGCGGAGCTCCACTGCGTCGTGCTCGGGCTATCTCCATGGCCGCCTGGTCTTGAAGAAAACGGCGGTTACCCAGCCCTGTCAGCGGGTCTGTCATGGCCTGTTGTGCCAGTGTCTCTTCCATCTGCTTGCGTTCGCTCAGGTCGAAGACCATTGCCCTGGAATGCACGAAGCCGTGGGCAGCGATGTACGCCGTGGCCTGGATGATAACGGGAAGCCGCTCCCCGCTGCGCGTGAGCAGCGCACATTCGGCCGATCCCTCCTGATCCGGACCCAGGACGCCCTGAAAGGCAGTGTCGAAGGCTTCGCGAGTCTCGGGAGTGATGAAATCCCGGTACAGTCGCTTGCCGATTACCTCAGCAGCGCTGTATCCCAGCCAATTGAGTTCGGTGCGATTGATTTTGACCACCCGGCCATCACTATCCAGTGAATGGTAGCCACAGGGCGCGTTCTCATAGAGATCTCTGACATCATGAGCATATTGGTGCGCCTCGTGGGAAAGCCGCTGCGTTCGGTGCCTCAGCCTTTGCTGCCGATGGTAGCTGATTGCCCAGAACACACCGAAGGTGATGGACAGAACGTAAAGCAGAAGGGTGATCAGTAGCGGTGTGACATCTTCCGCGAGAAGCTCGCCGAGGCTGGGCTTTTCAATGATGACACCGAGTTGCCAGGGATCCCGCCCCGGGTGGCTGACTACCATGCCGGCCAGGCTTTGGTAGTGGTAGGTGCGGGTATCGTACGCACTGAATATGACCAGTCGGTTGCTGAGTATTGTTTTGCCACGATGGCGTAACTGGAGGGCTTTCCAGACTTCGGGTGAGTCAGCCGCGAAGCTGCCGCCGAAGGAGAGCGGCCCCTTGGTCTCGGTAAGTAGCCATGTTCCCTCTGCGTCCACCATAAAGGGATGACCCCAAGCATCCATGGCCAGATTCTGTTCAATATCGGCGGCCAGGTACTCCCAATCCAGTGTGAATCGCAGAACACCTTTGCGAGTGCCCTCCGTATCGAAAACCGGCGTCGTGATATCCATCACAGGGATGCCAACCGCATGACCACTCTCATGTGGCAAATGACGGCGAGGTGGGGAAATGTAGAGGTCACGAGGTGCAAGTGTCATCGCCTCCCGGAAGAAGATAGCGGTGACATGGTTTTCTGCCTGGGCTATTGGATCCTGGCCGACGCGCAGCAATTCTCGCCCGTCGAGGTCCATCAAACTGAACTGGGTGTAGCGGACATAATGAGGCAACAACGTATCGAGCAAGGTGTGAAGTTGGGCTGCGGTGATCTGTTCCATCTCCTCCTGAAACGGAGACCGGGCGACTCCCACGCCATTGAGGTAACGCTTGAGCAATGGCATTTCGGCCGTTGCCAAAAGATGGTTGATGCTGGCGTTGACTTCTCTCTTCAATGATCTTTCGCCAGCTTCAATCTTGGCGTTGGCTATGGATATCGTACTATCGAGACGAGCATCAAGGTGTGCCTGGAAGATTGGATACAGGGTGGCCGTTACGAGAATCACTGGCACCGTGACAGCCATGATCAAGCGGGCGGCAAGCAGCTTGAAGGTCACCGGCGAGTCTCCCTGGCGATAGCTCGAAAAGGGAAAAGCGATACATGCTTGTTATAGGGAAAAATACCGTTTCCCTTGATTTTCCGTGACCTGGTCCCGTGTGCCATCAAGCAGGGTCAACGGGTAGAAGGTCAGGCAGGGCTCGGAGGCTTTCCAGCGGCATTGGCTTGGCGAAGTGGAAACCCTGAAGCAGGTCACACCCGCGCCGGATAAGATCTTGCTGCTGATCATGTTCTTCGACACCTTCGGCCACCACCACCAGGCCCATGTGATGGGCCATGGCGATGATGCCTTGAACGATGGCCGCATTGCTGTGGTTGGTGAGCATGTCACGAATAAAGGCACGGTCCAGCTTGATCTTGTGAATAGGCAGGTCGCGCAGGTAGCTGAGACTGGAGAAACCAGTGCCGAAATCGTCGATGGCAACCGTGATGTTCATGCCACGAAGGGTACGGATCATCTCGATGGCCTGTTTGGCGCCTCCCAGAAGAATGCTCTCGGTCATCTCCAACTCCAGCAGTTCGCTCGGGAGGCCGGTCTCGTCCAGAATGCGTCGTAGCTCATCGAGGAAACCGTCACGGCGGAACTGCAGCGACGAGATGTTGACGGCCACTGGAAACACGCGTTCGCCTTTGGCGTGAAGGTCGGCCAGGTTCTGGCAAGCCTGTCGAAGTACCCAGCGGCCCAGCGGTATGATCTGGCCAGTCTGCTCGGCGATAGGGATGAAAATTCCAGGCGACACCAGCCCATGTCTTGGATGGTGCCACCTGACCAACGCTTCGACGCTGCGGATCCGACCACTGACGGCATCAACGATGGGTTGGTAATAAAGCTCGAACTGGTTTTCGCATAGCGCGGTATAAAGGTCATGACGCAGCAGCGCGTGCTCGCTGATGTTTCGTCTTTCATCTCCTTCATACCACTGCCAGGTGTTGCGTCCCTGCTGTTTGGCCGCTTCCACAGCAATATCAGCGTTCTGTAGCAACTCATGGGCCTGATGAACATCCTCATCATTACTGGCAATCCCAATGCTGGTGCTGATATGCAAGGGGCGCCCTTTGATGTCGAACGGGCGCTCCAAAGCTGAAAGTATCTGCTCAGCGGTGGCTTTCGCTTCGTCTCGGCACTTGAAGTCGGGCATCAGGAAGACGAACTCGTCTCCGGTGAGGCGTGCCAGGGCGTCGTTGGCGCCAAGCAATAGACGAAGACGATCGGCCACCGCCATCAGCAGTTGGTTGCCGATGGCGTGGCCAAGGCCGTCGTTGATTGCCTTGAACCCATCAAGGTCGAGATACATCATCACCAGCAAGCTCTGATTGCGCTTGCTCGAGCGGAAGTCCTGCTCGAGTCGAGCCTCCAGCGCCGACCGGTTGGGCAAGTCAGTGAGCAGGTCGTGGGTGGCTTGATAGGCAATTCGGGCTTCCTGGTTTCGGTCTCGGGTGATGTCTACCATGGTGCCGATGAAGTGGGTGCAGCTGCCTGTCTCGTCGAAAACTGGGCTGATAGCCAGCCGATTCCAGAATGGCGTACCGTCCTTGCGATAATTGACCAGCGTGACTTGAACGCTATTGCAGCTCGACAGGGCTTGCCGGATCGCCTCGACATCGCCAGCGCGGGTATCGTTGCCTTGCAGGAAGCGGCAGTTCAAGCCGAGCACTTCGTCCATTGCATATCCCGTCAGGTGGCTAAAGGCCTCATTGGCATAGACGAGGGGCATGTCTGGCTGGGTGGCATCGGCCATGAGAACCCCATTGGGGCTGGCCTCGATGCCCCGCTGAAGCAGACGGAGCTCGGCTTGCTGACGCTTGCGCTGAGTGATGTCATGGCAAATGCCGTAGACGCCCACGATTTCGCCGTCGACCATCACTGGGAAGTTGGTCACTTCGAGGTGGTAAGGGTGTCCTTCCGCATGGGTGCCCACTGTTTCATATTGACGTGAAGTGCCGGCCTTGGCCGCATCGAAGGATTTCTGGGTCAGCTCGCGGTACTCAGCATCCACAAATTCGTTGAAGTGACGGCCAACCAGTGCCTTCTCGGGATAGCCGGTGATCCATTCCAGGGCGATATTGCCCCGCTGGAACCTGCCCTCGAGATCGAACTCGTAAACCCCATGGGGATGGTTCACGAACAACGAGCGGTGCCACTCGGAAAGCGTTCGGTGATGACGGCTGTCTCGATCCTTGACGATTGCCAGGGCGACCAGGGCCGCGGCTTGGCGAAGTCGTCTCTTGCTCATTTCGCTGGGAGCGCTGGACTCCTTGAAATACGTGCCGAATGTGCCCAGCAGTTCGCCCTTCGCGGTGACCACCGGGCTCGACCAGCAGGCACGAAGTCCCTCGGCAGAAGCCGCGCTACGGAAGCGCTCCCAGCGCGAGTCAGTCTGAATGTCCTCCGTGATGACCTGCCAGCGCAGATAGGCAGCCGCCCCGAAAGAGGCTGCCGCTGAGCCGATGGGAACATGCTGGAGCCGCTCGTAATAGTTTTGAGAAAAGCGACGACTGGGAAACAGGCTGAGGGTGCAATGTACCGGGTCGAAGCGCATGAAGGCCACCACGGCACCGGGGAACTGAATGGCGATCCAATGGGCAATCGCCTCAAGGGTCTGCTCCAGCGGGGCCTGCTGGGCAATGAGTTCGTGGACGCCCTGCTGGGCTTCCAGCAGGCTGAGCTCGTCGGTCACTTCAATATCTCCAGCAGTGTTAGTGCTCTCCCTGGGGTGAGGATCCCAGGGGGGCCCATCGGGCCTCAGGGTAAGCAAATTGTGAGGTCAAAAGGTCCTCTAATACTGCATTGGAGAATGAGTAAAGTAGGAATCACTTAACTGTGCCAACATTCCTGTGGCTGAGAAAAAATGCTTTTTCAGTGCTTTGGTCTGGAATGGATTGTTGGCGTTATTGATGAGGGTTTCATTCGATTCAGGTATGAAATGAAAGTGCAACAGTCAATCGCTGGGCTTATTGTCATTGCTGGTTTAATTAACGCTTATTAAGCGTGGTGTTCTTGGATGTTTTTCTAACTTAACTTTGGCTATGGTAGATGCTAGACGATTTCAGAATACTCTTAATCAAAGTGACCTGCATCAAATTAATGTCAAATATATTTATGATGGTATTGAACTGATGGCGTTTTAAGTGTTCGGGTCGGCTTTCGTCGTTGCGGCAGCAGGAAGACAGGGTGGCAACGGCTGACCGGCTGGTTGAGGCTTGGGCTAGTCGCTTTTGGGCAGTCGCTTTGGGCAGTCGCTTTGGATCGTCGACAAGGACCCGCGAGGTGAGTTTGCGGGTCTGTGTCGTTTCTAGAATTCCTCCAGCCCCTGCTCCCGCTGTGCCAGGGCCCAGCCGCCGAGATCCTTGTAGCGATTGACGATGGCGCAGAAAAGCTCGGCGGTACGTTCGGTGTCGTAGCGCGCCGAGTGGGCTTCCTGGTTGTCGAAGGCGATGCCGGCGGCGCGACACGCCCTGGCCAGTACCGTCTGGCCGTAGATGAGGCCTGAGAGGGTCGCGGTATCGAAACTGGAAAAAGGATGGAAAGGGTTGCGCTTGATGCCGCAGCGAGCGACGGCGGCATTGAGAAAACCGTGATCGAAGGCGGCATTGTGGCCCACCAGCACGGCCCGGGTGCAGCCATGGGACTTGATCGACTTTCGCACCGGCCTGAAGATCTCACCCAGGGCGTCGGATTCGCTGAGAGCGACACGCTGGCGCAGCGGGTCGTCGAGCTTGATGCCGGTAAAGTCGAGAGCCGACTGCTCCACGTTGGCGCCCGTGAAAGGCTGCACATGAAACGCGTAGGTGGCATCCGGGATCAGGTTGCCTTCCGGATCCATGGTCAGCGTTACCGCGGCGATCTCGAGTATGGCGTCGCGTTCGGCATTGAAACCACCGGTTTCCAGGTCTACCACCACGGGCAGGAAGCTCCGGAAGCGCTGGGCCATCAGCTCGCGGGCGATCGCTTCACTCATGCGCCTCTCCTTATCGTGAGCATCGTGTTCCTTATTGGTCGGCTCGAAAGAAGTCGGGGCCAGGCCCCGCCGAATCCGCGAAAGTCTAGCAGTTTGCCGCACGCACGTCCCGCCGCCGGTATTCGCCGGGCAACAGCCACGCTATACTTGATGGCTTATGACGCTTACCAGAAAGGAGCCCCGAATGTCCGATGTCAAGAAGGTCGTGCTTGCCTATTCCGGCGGGCTGGACACATCCGTCATCGTCAAGTGGTTGCAGGAAACCTACAGCTGCGAGGTCGTGACCTTTACCGCCGACATCGGTCAGGGCGAGGAAGTCGAGCCGGCACGCACCAAGGCCGAGGCCCTGGGCGTCAAGGAGATCTACATCGAGGACCTGCGCGAGGAGTTCGTTCGCGACTACGTCTACCCGATGTTCCGTGCCAACACCATCTACGAGGGCGAGTACCTGCTGGGTACCTCCATTGCACGTCCGCTGATCGCCCGGCGCCTGATCGAGATCGCCAACGAGACCGGCGCCGACGCCATCTCCCACGGCGCCACCGGCAAGGGCAACGACCAGGTGCGCTTCGAGCTGGGCGCCTACGCGCTCAAGCCCGGCGTCAAGGTCATTGCACCCTGGCGCGAGTGGGACCTGACGTCCCGCGAAAAGCTGATGGCCTACTGTGAGCAGCACGACATCCCGGTCGATTTCTCCAAGAGCAAGAAGAAGTCGCCGTACTCCATGGATGCCAACCTGCTGCACATCTCCTACGAGGGCGGCATCCTCGAAGACCCCTGGGCCGAGGCGGAAGAGGACATGTGGCGCTGGAGTGTGTCGCCTGAAGCGGCGCCGGATTCGCCCACCTACGTCGAACTCACCTATGAGAAGGGCGACATCGTCGCCCTCGACGGCAAGGCGATGAAGCCCCACGAGGTGCTCGAGACCCTCAACAAGCTGGGTGGCGACAATGGCATCGGCCGTCTCGATATCGTCGAGAATCGCTATGTGGGCATGAAGTCCCGTGGCTGCTACGAGACACCGGGCGGCACCATCATGCTCAAGGCTCACCGGGCCATCGAGTCGATCACCCTGGACCGCGAAGAAGCTCACCTCAAGGATGAGCTGATGCCCAAGTACGCCAAGGTGATCTACAACGGCTACTGGTGGAGCCCGGAGCGCCGCATGCTCCAGGCCGCCATCGACGAGACCCAGAAGAACGTCTCCGGCGTGGTGCGCATCAAGCTCTACAAGGGCAGCGCCAGCGTGGTCGGGCGCAAGTCGGAGCAGTCGCTGTTCGACGAATCCATCGCCACCTTCGAGGACGATGCCGGCGCCTACGACCAGAAGGATGCAGAGGGCTTCATCAAGCTCAACGCCCTGCGCCTGCGTATTGCTGCCGGTAAGGGCCGCAAGCAGGACTGATCCCAGGCGAGTCTCCCTCCGTGCAGGAGGGAGACTATGCTTCGCGAGCGCAGGAGAGACCCATGCTGAAGAAACTGTTTTCTGGCCTGTTCGGTTCAGGTGACGATACGCCCAAAAGCGCGCCGGCTGCCGAGGCCGTCGAGTACAAGGGCTACCAGATCATTTCCGAGCCGGCCGACCAGGGTGGTCAGTGCCGCGTCAGCGGCTGGATCCGCAAGCCGGGCGCTGACGGTGAAATGCTCGAGCACCGCTTCGAGCGTTCCGACCTGGTGCCCGGCCGCGAGGCCTGTGACCAGCTGATGGTCAGCAAGGCACAGCGCTATATCGATCAGGTCGGCGACGAGATGTTCAAGCGGGGCTGATACGCTCTTGCCATGAGGCTTGTCTATCGGAGCCCTCATCCATTCCTGATGACGCATAAGACTCAGCAGGCGCCTGGTGGAGGGCGCCGCGTTGGCGGTGATCGTTGGCGTCGGCAACACCGCTGGGAGGCCTGCGGCCTCCAGTCGTGAGCTAAAGCTACTCCTACAGCGGAGTGGCAACATTGGTGGAGAAAGCAGCTGTTGGAGCGCTCGGTTCGGCGTCCCGAGTCCCCATCGCGACTGGCGCCGATAGGCGCCTCGGCGGAGGCTGAAAGATTGGTTGTTGTCGCGAATACCGGCAACACCGCAGGGAGGCCTGCGGCCTCCAGTCGTGAGCTAAAGCTACTTATATGGACCTGTCCCGTTGAGCAAGCCCGAAACGTATGGGCTCTTATCCATTAGGACAAGGGAAAACAGCACGGTGCAGTCGTAAACTGGGGGTAGCCTATTTTGGGAGCCTCCATGCGCCTACTGCACCGTGCCTCGCCTTGGCGTGAACTCTTTGCCGCCGACACTTTGCCCGCCCCCGAGACGCTTTCTACCTTGCTTGCCCCCCTGCGTGATGCGCTGACCGAGCTGGGCTCCGCCCCGGACCTGGCGGTGGCTCATGCCTGGCAAACACGTCTGGTCGAGGCGCTGCAGCGGCTCGATATTCCCGCCTGGCGCATCAGCCAACTGATCAGTGACCATAACGAACTGCTCTACCGCAGGGCCATCCAGCTTTCGCTCAACGAGATGAAGGGACTGGGTTGGGGAGTGCCACCGGTCGCTTATTGTGTGTTGGTCCTCGGTTCCGGTGCCCGCCATGAGAGCCTCCTGGGCCCGGACCAGGACAACGCCATGATCATCGCCGACTACCCTGATACACGGCATACCGAGATCGATGGTTTCTTCCAGTCACTGGGGGAGCGGTTCACGGCACGGCTGGATGAGGCGGGGATCCCGCTATGCACCGGCCATGTCATGGCGCGCTGGCCGATGTGGCGAAAGCGGCTCTCGGAATGGCGCGATCAGTTGACGCTGTGGACCAGCGATCGGCGCATCAAGCGCGTCCAGCAGAGCAATATCCTACTCGATTTCCACCCGGTGCATGGCGACGTTGGCCTCGCCGAATCACTGAGCGACCACGTTCAGCAACTGATGCCTCGCTCGAGCCTGTTCCTCGATGAGATGGCGGCACTGCTGAATGAGATACCCGTGGCCCTGGACCGTTTCGGGCGCCTGGCGGGCAACGGGGAGGGAGCGCCCCACGAGAATGCCATCAACCTGAAGCTGCAGGGCTTGATGCCGCTGGTCAATGCCGTACGGCTGCTGGCGCTTCGCCATGGAGTGAGTGTCATGGACACGCGGCTGCGCCTGCCCGCATTGGTGCTGAAGGACGCACTGACAGCTGCCCAGGCCCGCGGTCTTATCGCCGCACTGGACCGACTTCAGGACATCCTGTTGACAGCGCAACAGGCCAGCGTCAAGGCCGAGTCCACTCCCGATGGGTGGATCGATCTGGCGCGTCTGGAAGATGACCAGCGCCTGTTGCTTCGCCATGACATGCAGGCGATCCGCAGCCTGGTCAGGCTGGCACAGAGCCAGTGAGCAGCAGGGAGAGAAGGGCACCCCTTGCTCTCTCTGCTTTTACTGGCAGGTAGAAGCGACGGCCTCAAGCAGGTCATACGATGGGCAGCCCTGCCGCTTTCCACTCGGGATACCCCTCCTCGAAGCGTCGAACTCGATAGCCGAGTTGACGCAGGCGCTGTACGGCCTCGTGCGACAGGACGCAATAGGGGCCTCGGCAGTAGGCCACGATCTCCCTGTCTTTAGGCAGCTTGCCCAGCATATCTTCCAACTGCTCCAGTGGGATGTTGATTGCCTGGGGCAGATGGCCGGCCTCGTACTCCTCCTCGGGGCGCACATCCAGCAGTGCCACCTTGCCGCTTGCAAGCGCTGCCAGCAGTTCGTCCCGGCTGACCGCCTCCATAGCGCTATCGGCGTCATCCTCCGCGAATAGCCGACCGACGAGACGCTCCATCTCCGCCAGGTTGGTCTCGGCCACCTGCCTGAGCAGGCCCAGCAGGTTGACGATCCGTTCGTCGGTCAGGCGGTAGATCATCTGCTTGCCTGAACGCTGGGCAGTGACGAGCCCCGCCCGACGCAGGTGTTGAAGGTGCTGGGAGGCATTGCCGATGGTCAGGTCGGCGGTGTTGGCCAGGGTTTCGACCGAGGCATCACCCTGGGCCAGGCGTTCCAGTAACGCCAGCCGATGCCCGTTTCCCAAAGCGCGGGCGACCAGGGCCAGCGTATCGAGCAGATCCTGTTGTGAGGTCATGGCGTCTCTCCGGGGGCATAAGCAACACAGCGTACGACTTGACAGGTGATGATATTTCTATCCATCATTCTATCAACTAACTGAATGATAGCAAGGAGGCGCCATGCAGACGCTAATCATTATCAACGATCCTCCCTATGGCACCGAACGGCTCTACAACGGCCTGCGGTTGGCGCATGCACTGCTGAAGCGCGAGGATGAGGTTACGGTCTTCCTGATGGGGGATGCCGTGTCAGGCGCCAAGGCAGGGCAGAAGACCCCGGACGGCTTCTACAACGCCGAGCGCATGATCAAGCGCGTCACCACCAAGGGCAGCGTGCTGTTATGTGGTACCTGCATGGATGCCAGGGGCATTACCGACGAGGAGGTGGTAAAGGGCGCCGAGCGCAGCACCATGGACGCCCTGGCTGAAGCCACCGAGCAGGCTGACAAGGTGCTGGTGTTCTAGTCCCATCCAAATAATCTCATTCCTCACGACCCATGGAGAGCATTGCTATGGCGCCGGTAAGCCGGGAAAAACAGAACGTGGCCATCCTGGTGACCAGCCAGGTGTTGTTCATGGTGGCGTCGATCACCGTGATGACGCTGAGTGGTGTGGTCGGCCAACAGCTGAGCCCCGATCCCGGTCTGGCCACGCTGCCCATCGCCATGATGATGCTGGGCACCGTGGTCTCGACCCTGCCGGCGTCCCTCTACATGAAGCGGGTGGGTCGTCGACATGGCTTCATCACCGGGGCCAGCCTGGGTGGCGTGGCCGGTGGCCTGCTGAGCTTCGGTGCCATTGCGCTGGGGTCCTTCTGGCTGTTTTGCGCCGGCAATCTCCTGTTGGGGCTCTACCAGGGCTTCGCCATGTACTACCGCTTCGCCGCTGCCGACGTGGCAAGTCCCGCCTTTCGCAGCCGGGCGATCTCCTTCGTCATGGCTGGCGGGGTTGCCGCCGCCTTCCTCGGCCCCTGGAACGCCAGCGCAGCCACCGGCCTGATCGCCAGCGTGCCCTCCGGTGGACCTTATCTGGTGATTGCCATCCTTGCGCTGCTGGCCATCGGCCTGCTGACTCAGTTGCGCGTACCGGCCAGCGGCGAGCCCCAGCCCGGCGAGACATCTCGCCCCATGGCGGTCATCGCCACCCAGCCCAAATTCAGGGTAGCGGTACTGGCCGGCGCGGTGGGCTACGCCATCATGGTATTGGTGATGACCGCCACGCCGCTGGCGATGCGCGCCCGAGGTTTCGAGATGAGCCAGGTTGCCTTCATCATGCAGTGGCACGTGCTGGGCATGTTCGCGCCGTCCTTCGTGACCGGCAGCCTGATCGCCCGTTTCGGCGTGCAGCGTATCCTGCTCAGCGGGGCGACGCTGCTCATCGGCACGGTGCTGGTGGCCAACCTGGGTACCAGCCTGGCGCACTTCTGGGTGGCACTGGTGCTGCTGGGGGTTGGCTGGAACTTTCTGTTCGTGGGTGGCAGCGCCATGCTCTCCACGGTTCATAGCGAGGCAGAGCGGGGCAAGGTACAGGGGGTCAACGACCTGATCATCTTCACGTTGGTGGCCATCGGCTCGCTGATGGCCGGGCAACTGCTGCACCACCTGGGTTGGGAAGCTCTCAACCTGGCCATGCTGCCGGCTATACTCCTGGTGGCCCTGGCCACCCTCTGGTTCAGCTTGAAAGCCAAATCACAGCTGGCCAGCCAAGTCTCTGGGCCACCTGAGCCATAAGGAACCCTCCACCGTGCGTGACGTCCTGTTGCATACCGATGGCTGCTGGCACCAGGCTACCATGACCCGGAGAAGTGGTGTCCAGGTCTCGAAAGGAACTTCACGTAATCCAGCTACCCAGTGAAAAACAGGAAACTGCGTTGGCGATTATTGGTAATCCGCTTCCCTCCCTGGAAGCGGCTCGGCTCAGTGGCTCTTTCTTCCAGCCGTCTTAAAAGGTCTCCCAATCCTCTTCCAGCTCGCGTGCGGACTGCTGACGCTTGGGCGCTGGCTTCACCGCCTGCTGCGAGGGGTTAGTGACCGCCGAGGGCAGGGCAAGCGCCGGCCGGTTCACCGCCGGGCCTGGCCGCGCTTCGGTCAATTCGGCTTCTCCGAGAATGAATTCGGACATTAGCTCATCAAGGCGACGGGCATTGTCTCGCATGGTGGCGGCCAGACCGGCGTTCTGATGCACCATGGAGGCATTCTGCTGCGTCATGGTATCCATCTCCGCCACGGCAGTGTTGACCTGCTCGATTCCCGACGTCTGCTCGCGGGCGCCGGCGGTAATTTCGCTGATCACGTCAGAGACCTGAATCACGCTCTGGCGCAGCTCCTGCATGCGTTCTGCCGCACCCTTGACGATCTGGCTGCCTTCCTGGGTGTGTTTGACGGAAGTATCGATCAGTCCGCGAATGTCCTTGGCGGCGTCGGCTGAACGGCTGGCGAGGTTGCGGACTTCCTGGGCGACCACGGCAAAGCCCCTGCCGTGCTCGCCGGCGCGAGCAGCTTCCACCGAGGCATTCAACGCCAGAATGTTGGTCTGGAAGGCGATCGAGTCGATCAGGCCGATGATGTCGCTGATCTTGTTGGCCGAGGCGTCGATGGATGCCATCTTGGCCTGCATCTCGGTCATGGCCTCATTGCCGCGCTCGGCAACCCCGGCGGCATTGGTGGCCAGCCCGTTGGCCTGCTCGGATGCCTGGGCGGTGTGCGAGACGGTGGAGTGAATCTCCTCCATCGATGCCGAGGTTTCCTGCAGGTTGGCGGCGGCCTGCTCGGTGCGCGAGGAGAGTTCCTGGGTGCCGTCGGCCATGTCGCTGGCACCGGCGAGGACGGTACGGGCGTTCCCGCGGACTTCCTGCAGGGTTCGCTGCATGCGCTCGACGAAACCGTTGAACTGTACGGCGAGTTCGCCCACTTCATCCTGGCTGTGGGCCGTCAGCCGGCGGGTCAGGTCGCCCTTGCCCTGGGCGATATCGGCCATGGCCTGGGCGGTCTGCTTGATCGGCGCCAGTGCCTTGCGCGCCGAGAAACCGACGATGACAAGCAGCACCAGCAGGATCACTGCACCCACGATCAGTAGGGAGAACAGCAGGTTCGTCGAGACAGCGGTAAAGACATTGCTGGGAATGGCCGCCGCCAGCGCCCAGCCACCGGTGCCTGGAATCGGGTTCCAGACCATGGTCACGTTGCCACCGAAAGGCGACACCACCTGCCCGATGCCGGCTTCACCGGAGAGCATGCGCTGGCCCAGGGCATTGGCACCCTGGAAACCGGCCTGGTCGGCTTCGGTGACGTTGAGGTTCATGCGCAGGTCGGGGTCGGGATGGGCCACGACCATGCCGCTGCTGTCGACCATGTAGCCGTAGCTACCTTCGCCCACGTCGATGGCGGAGGTGATCTCCGACACGGCTTCCATGGACAGGGTGATGCCCAGCAGCCCGACGCGGTTTCCCGCCTCGTCGAAGATCGTCTCGGCGATTATCGCAGTGGGCAGGCCGCTCACCAGGGAGAGCACCGGGTCGGCCAGCAGCCGGTCCGTGGTGCCATCGGTGACCAGCTCCTGGAAATAGCCGCGACCGGAGATGTCCGCCCTGGCGCCGCTATGGGTCACGGTATCGCCGCTGGCGTCAGCGAAGTAGAACGATTCAATGGTGGCATCGCCCGGATGACGGCTGGCCAGCCACTCGAGGTGCTCTTCCACGGGCACCGATGCGGCGAGTCGTTCGTCCTTGGCAAGCCCGGTCAGCAGGGTCCGGTAACCCTCGATCCAGCGGCCGACTTCATTGGCCCGGGCTTCGACCTGTCGGGCACTGGTGTCTTCCAGCATTGGCGGGATGGCATTGTTCAACTGGGTATTGACGATCAGGCCCAGCGCGATGAATGCCAGCAGTAGCGGCAGGCCGATCGCGCCCAGCAGCTTCTGCGTGAGTGATAGACGTGTGAGTCGACTCATTGTTGGGGGCTCTCTATAGGACAGTGCTTTTATGCTGGTCTGCATGTGCATGGCAAAGCAGCGAAACGAAATAAACGGTCTGGCCATCGCATCGCGTCAAGGCCACGAAATGCGTATGACCTTGCTGTCCGATTTCTTTTTGTTTTTTGGGATAAGCGGGCTGACCGAGGGCCTGGGCTGGCTGTTACGTCATTCCCTGGCACAAAGAGGTATCGGCGGAAGAGAGGGTTTCTTTAGCACATGCAGCAAAATCAGACTTGTCGCATGAAGTGGGCGGGATTGTGAGTCACTCAGGTGCCTGGGGTAGCTCCATGACCAGACAGGCGCCCTGGAGCTGGGGGGCATCCTCTACCCAGAGCCTGCCGCCCAAGTGGACGACAATGCCCCGGCTGATCGGCAGTCCCAGGCCGCTGCCCCTGGGGCGTCCCTTGGCCTTGCCGGCGCTGCTGCTCAGGCGTTTTATCTGGTGGAACTTCTCGAAGACTCGCTCGCGCTCCTCTTCGGCGATACCGGGACCATTGTCCTCCACGCTGAGCCGATAGTGTTGCTCGTGTCGAGTCAGCAGGAGACGCACCTGTGGATCGTCGTCGTCGGCAAACTTGCCGGCGTTGTCGAGCAGGTTGATGATGACCTGCTCCAGGCGGTCCGGGTCGCCGATGACCGGAGCCTCGTCCACCTCGATGTCAACTTGAAGCGTCACCCCGCGATCCTCCTGCAGGCGGTGGACGGCGTCGACGCTATGCCGGGTCAGCGACACCAGGTCCAGTTGCTGCGGCGTCAGGGTCAGCCTGCCGCTCTCCAGCCGTGCCAGGTCGAGTATCTCCTCGATCAGGCGGGAGAGCCGTTGGCTTTCGAGCACCACCACTTCGAGGAAGTGGGTGCGCTTGTCTTCCGGCAGGTCCTTGCCGTCGCGCAGGATTTCGGCAAAGGCGCGAATCGAGGTGAGCGGCGTCCGGAGTTCGTGACTGACCATGGCGACGAATTCGTCCTTCAATCGGTCGAGTTCGCGCAGTCGCTCGTTGGCGGCACGCAGCTCCTCGCCGATCTTGGCGAGTTCGTTGGACTTCTGTTCCAGTCGGCGGTTGTACTCGAGCGTCTGGGAGGTGGTGTCGAGAATGCTGAGGATCGACTCCAGGTCCAGGGCCTCGCCACGCACCACGGAATTGATCAGCACCCTTGCCGAGGCGCTGCCCAGTGCACCCGACAGGGCCTGTTCGGCGCGGGCGATCATCGCCGGGGGGGCCGGATCGGAGTTGTCCCGGCTGCTCTTCTGGTCGGCGAGTATCCGGGCGGTGGCGTTGGCCCCCAGGTAGCGGCTGAGCAGGCTCTGGAGCTCGCCGCGGGTTGTCTGGCCACGCCACAGGGAGGTGTGCTGCAGCCCCGGGTTCATGGCATTGGTGAACAGCGCCGCCTGGGTCTGCTCCAGCGGACTCTGTCGGGTAAACAGGGAAACGCCGACCAGAATCCCGACGTTGGCCAGCATGCTCCACAGCAGCGAGTGGCTGTAGATGTCCCAACCCTCGAGGCCGAACAGCGCATAGGGGCGCAGCCAGCCCAGCCCCCAGAGGCCTTGTTCGACAAAGCCGGGGTTCAGCCACCCTGACTGGGCAAAGCCCGGCAGCAGCAGGGTGTAGACCCAGATGAGAAAGCCGGCGATCAAGCCCAGGCTGGCGCCCAGCCGGGTTGCCCCCCGCCAGTACATGCCGATCAACAGGGCGGGGGCGAACTGGGCGGCGGCAGCGAAGGAGACCAGCCCAATGGTGACCAGGCTATAGGAGTCGCCGATCAGCGCATGATAGAGGTAGCCCAGCAGCAGGATCAGCACGATGGCTACCCGGCGAATGCCCAGCAGCCAGCCGGCCAGCTCGCCCTGGGAGCTGAGCTGCAGGCGCTTGGAGCGCAGCAGCAGCGGCATCACCAGCTGGTTACTGACCATGGTGGAGAGGGCGATGGTTTCGACAATGACCATGCCGGTTGCCGCCGAGAGTCCGCCGATGAAGACCAGCAGCGGTATGCCCTCCAGCCCTGCGGAGAGGGGCAGTGTCAGCACGAAGCTGTCCGGGTCGCTGTTGCCGACGGGCAGCAGCATGCCGGCCATGGCGATGGGAATCACGAACAGATTAATGGCGACCAGGTAGAGAGGGAAGAGCCAGCTGGCGCGGCGGAGGTGGCGTTCGTCCACGTTCTCCACCACCAGCACCTGGAACTGCCGGGGCAGGGTGAGAAACGCCAGGAACGCCAGCACCAGGGTGCCGACCCAGCCGGTGGCACCGCCCGGCACCGCATCCAGACCCAGGGCGCCAACCAGTCGCGGGCTATCGGCCACTTGGCTGAACAGGTCCATCGGGCCGTTGAACATCACGAACACCACGAATACGCCGACGGTCAGGAAGGCGACCAGCTTGACCAGCGACTCGAAGGCAATCGCCGCCACCATGCCTTCGTGACGCTCGCTGGCATCGAGGTGGCGTGTGCCGAAGAGGATGATGAACACCGCCAGGACCAGGGCGACCCAGAAGGACTTGTCGACCCAGAAGCTCTCGTCCGCCAGCTGGAATTCGGCGGCTTCCGGATAGTTGACCAGTACGGCATGGCTCAGGGTGATGGCCTTGAGCTGCAGGGCGATATAGGGGGTGATGCCGATCAGGGCGATCAGGGCCACCAGGGCGCCGAGGCTCGAACTCTTGCCGTAGCGGGCACTGATGAAGTCGGCAATGGAAGTGATGCGCTGGGTGCTGGCGATGCGCACCATCTTGCGAATCATGAAGGGGGCCATGAGCATGGCCAGGGTCGGCCCCAGGTAGATCAACAGGAAGCTGGGACCGGACTCTGCGGCACGCCCTACGCTGCCGTAGAAGGTCCAGGCGGTGCAGTAGACCGCAATCGAGAGGGCGTAGACGGTGGGCGACCCGATCACCGAGCGGCCCTTTTCGGCACGCCGGTCGCCCCAGGCAGCAATGACGAACAGCAGCGCCAGGTAGCCGAAGGCCACCGTCAGCACTACCGGATCCGTTCTCATCGCGTCAGCTATCCTCCTGCCGGTGTTCCATCAGCCAGGCTGCCAGTCCAATCACGATCAGCCAGATGACGAAGAGATAGAGAGGCAGCCAGGACAGGCCCTGCGCGGCGGGACGGTCGAAGATCAGTACCAGAGGGGGGGAGAAAAAAAGCACGGCTAGGCATATCAAGGCGATGAGCCGGGCATGAGTTCGGGCTTCACGCCTTGATTCGTTCATGTGCAGGCATCCTCCTTGTCGAAGGCGCTGGCCTGAAGGGCAAGCGCCTGCTCCAGGGTCTCGATGCCTCTCGCCTCGAGCCGCGGCAGCAGCGCCAGCCACAGCTCAGCCGTGACCCGGGCATCGCCCAGTGCGGTATGTCGCGTTCCGGGGGGAAACCTGAGGCTGTAACGGTCGGCAAGGGTGTCCAGGTCATGGCCGTCAAGACTCTCGTCCAGCGCACGCGATATGAGCAGGGTGTCCAGCACCGGCATATCCAGGGTGACACTGGCCCCCGGGGGCTGCAAGGCAAGCAGGTCGAAGGCGGCGTTGTGCGCCAGTACCACCGCGTCGCCGATATAGTTGCGAAAACGTGGCAGCAGGACGGGTAGAGGAGGCGCGCCGCTGACGTCACTATCGGTGAGGCCGTGGATGGCCGTGCTGGCCGGGGGAATCGGCTTGCCGGGGTCGACCCGAACGTCGAAGACGTCGCTGGCCAGCAGCCGGGCATTGACGATGCGGCAGGCGCCGATGCTGATGACCGTATCGCCGCGGCGCAGTTCCAGGCCCGTGGTTTCGGTATCGAAGGCCACGATCTCCAGGGCACGCAGGGGCCGGCGGGCGAGTTCGGCATCGGGCGGTGGCAGGTCGGCAATGCCGAAGTCGTGGAATTCCGGGCGGGGAGCCGCCAGCGTGCGGGGGGCGCCGACTCTTTCCACGGCGGGCAGCGGCAAGCGCAGCCTGGCGTACTTGCCGTCACTGTCGGCCAGGCTCCAGGCATCGCTGGCGTGCTGGCGCAGCAGGTCGCCGACACGGGGCGACAGCGGCAGGGCGGCCAGACGCTGATCGCTCCAGGTGGTCAGCTCGCGCTGGGAAAGCGGCTTTCCGGGCCAGATGAGGTCGAGATAGACACGCCGATTGCCGAGCAGCATCTCCCCTTCGAAGGAGGTGGTGCCGGCATGCTCCCGTAGTCGCTCCAGCAGCGACTCCAGAAGCACCAGCAGCGCGGGAGCGTCGCCCTTGAACCAGGCAGGCATGCCGATGGGTAGCACTTCCAGCGGGTCGTCACCGAGCCGCTCATTTAGCGATTGCCAGAGGTCGTTGGACCACAGCGGCACCAGACGCTCACCCTGTTGCTGCATGTCCTCGATCAACTTGCCGAGACTTTCGATGCCTTGTCCCAGGGCGAGGCTCTCCTCGTCGATCACCGACTCGAGACGGTTGCGAAGCGTGTCGTCCAGGCGGCCGGCATGGCGTGCGCTGCTCAGCGCCTCTGCGGCGCTGCTCAGACTGGCACCGTGGCGACGCAGTGGCGGAAGCATGTCGGCAAGTCCCGCCCGGGCCCCCATTTCGCTAGTCCATGCGGCAGTGGCATCGGTCAGGGTGAGCAGCGTTTCACCGTTACTGTTGGGCACCCGGCGCATGACCACGTGCAGCCAGCGCTCATCACAGGGAATCAGCAGTTCTCGTGGGGCACCGTCCTCCGGCAGCTGGGCCAAAGTATCCTGCAGGCTTGAGACTGGCAGCAGGGCGTCGAGCCGCTTGCCGAGTCCAAGGCCTGGGTTATCATCGAAGAGCGTCTCGGCCGCCTGATTGAACAGTAACAGGCGCCGGTGATGATCGCTGAGCAGCAGGGGGGTGTCGAGGACCTGCAGCAGCGTCTCGAGCTCCTGGCGGATACGCGCGGCGCTCCGGGCGCCCTCGGCGTGGGCGGTGGCCAGGCGCTGGCGGTCGGCTCGCCAGGCTTCGCGGACCCGCATCAGATCGGGACCCAGCCCGCGCAGCCAGCCCTCGGGGGGGTAGTCCTCGCGGGCGTCGGGGTTGGCGACGAGGCGAGCGAGCTGAACCTGCAGGTGGCGCAATGGGGTGAAGAGCATTCTTTCGAGCAGCAACCCCACCAGAAAGATGGTGCCGCCACCGGAGAAGCAGCCCAGCCAGAGTACCAGCCGGGCCAGTCCTTGAGGCTGAAACAGGCTATCCAGCCAGGCGGCGAAGATGGCTCCACCAAAGAGGCTGATTCCGCTGAGCAGCAGCCATAGCCCGATCAGGCGCTGGCGCCTGGGGAGCTTGCCACGCATCATCAGGCATCCTCGGCCAGCAGGGTCTTCACCTTCTCGACCAGCGCCTGGGTAGAGAAGGGTTTGGTCACGTAATCATCGGCCCCCAGGGCCAATCCCTTCTCTTTCTCTACCTCGCGACCATGGGCCGTGAGCATGATGATTGGCAGCCTGGCATGTTGTGGATCGTTGCGCAGCTGTTCCAGGACGTCGAAACCACTGATGCCAGGCAGGCTGATATCGAGCAGGATGAGATCCGGTGGCGAATCGGTAACGCTTTTGAGAGCGCTTTCACCATCCTCGGCGGTAACCACGTCGAAGCCGGCCTGCTGCATCAGGAACTCGATCGACAGAACGATGTTGGGCTCATCGTCTACCACCAGAACCTTGGCCATCGGTCACTCCTCATATAGGGTCTTTTATAGATTATTACCCATCAGTCTAGTGGGCATGGGGGTGCCGGCAAAGACGACCTTGGGCCAAACAGACTCTGTCATCCTTCGTTGCTTCCTAAAGAGAGAGCTGCCCAATGGTATACGGACCATCCATCGGGCTAGCGAATCGTTACGGCGCCCCTGTGCGGATTCGGTCCATGATGACTGATGCAATATCCTTGCGAGCCTGCGGATCGTGTTCGACGAGCTCCAACAGGGCATCGCGCTGGATAGCGAGGGTCTCTACGGGGCCATCCGGCGTAACCTGTACCGTTGCCGTTCGTGCTCTTGATTCGATAATGCCGATTTCACCAAAGTGGTCGCCTGCTTCAAGCGTCGCCACTTGCTGTGTCCCATTTGCATCCTCGATCAGGACTGCAACCTTCCCGGTGAGAAGAATGTAAAACCAGTCGGCCTCATCCCCCTGGCGAATGATGGTGTCGTCGGCCTCGAAGCGTTTCAGCGAGCCGGTCCCGGCCAGCGTTCTCAGCTGCTCTGAGGTGAGCGCAGGCAGGGCTTTGTGCATACGGGTGGTCAGGTAGCGCTGGCGCAGCGCAGCCGCGATTTCACCGGGCACCAGGTCATCCTTTAGCACGATGGCCAGGAAGTCTTCCCGCGTCATCTCCAGCACCAGTGTGCGGGTAGTCGACAGACAGTTGGCGGTTCTGCGACCCTCTCCGAGCAGGCCGATTTCGCCAAAGTAGCTGCCTGGCTCCAGGGTGGCCAGATGTTCATCCGACCCCGACGTCACCTCGACGGTGCCTTCAATCAGAACATGGAATGTCTCGGCCCGCTCTCCCTTGCGCAGGATGTAATCACCCGGCTCATGGCGGCGGGCGGTCACATGGTCCAGCCGCTCGCGCATGGCGGGCTTCGCCAGGCGGCCACTCTCGAAAAGCTCATCGAGTGCGTTGACGGCGAGTTGCGTGTGATCCGTCTTTCCCGCGGCATGCTTGCTGCGCTCTTCATTAAAACGGATACGGAACTTGCGATCCGGTGCTGGCAGCGGAGCGAGGACGGTGCGCAGCGGATCATTGGCCGGTACGCGCTCGAAGGTGCGTCGGTGAATGATCCGGCTGATCGAAACCAGGGTACACGTCTCCACCAGCCCCCCTGCGGGGCAGACGCGTTTGCCATATCCGTAAGGCGCGTATGCCCGGCGCTGTTTGTGTTCATTGCGTGGTGCGCGGCACCGGTCTGGATCGAATCGGTGTGGTTCCGGATAAAAGTCGGCACTAAAGTGGTTAGGGACCCCGCTATAGACGCAGAATTGCCCCTTGGGAACCGTGTGGCCGTTGAACTCGAAGGGTTCATCGACCATGAATGGCATGCCAAGCGACACCGGGTGTAGCCGCATCGACTCCTTGAGCGCCGCATTCAGCGTGCTCATGCCGCGCAGATCGAGGCTGTCGGGCAGCCCGTTGGCATAGGCGCCGTCGACTTCTTCGCGTACGCGTTCGTAGTGTTCGGGGTTCGATAGCAGGTCGTGCAGAAGGAAGGCGACGGTGCGGTTCATATACACCACGGTGCCGATAATGCCGTACTGCAACGTTGCCACCAGATCCTTGCGCGGCAACGGGTTTCCGTCATCGTCTGTGGCGCTGACGAGGGCATCCAGGATCGTGTACGGCATGCCATGGTCTGCCGGGCGATTTTCATAACGCGTGAGTACTTCATCCGCCATCTTCATGACGTCCCGGCGCAGCTTCTTGTAGGCCGGCAGATGGACGCTGAACTCCGGCACCTTCTTGACGCCTATGTTCATTACCCACACCGCGTAGCGGTTGGCGGTATCGAAGTAGGCGTCCAGGCTCTCACCACACAGTAACCGGCTGTATTGATCGAAGCTTACGCGTGTGCATAGATCCATCACCGACACGGTGCTGCCCGGCGGATGCCGATCCAGGCCCTCATCCACGCAGCCGACGAGATCGGGAATAAACTCTGCGGCCAGCTGGCGGGAAAACGCGAGACGTGCCTGATTGCGTAGATTCTGATACGCCCCAACGGGCTGCGTCAGCAGCACGACCCCCCCGATCTGTTTGTCCACCGGACCGAAAAACGCCTCTCGGCTCATGCCCTGTTCGCGGAATTCCAGCAGATGGTTCAGCGATTCCGGCCCCGCCATGATGGTGTAATTGCGAAACAGGTAGTTGACCTGAAACACCGGGCCGAGCTTCTCGTAGGCCTCACTGAAAAACCGATTGGCGTCTTTGGTCAGCAACTCGATGGTGTTGCCGAGCAGGGGTAAGCCAGGCAGGCTGGGTGGGGGCGTGGACTCGGTGGGCTTCGAATCAGTCATCAAGCGGATTCCTGTTATTGGGTGCTTGTCCGGCTATATGCCGCATGCGGGTGGCGTTGCGCCAGAATAAGAAAAGCGTGGGGCGCATCTTCATGCATTTCCGTCATGGCCCGCCTGCAGGCGGCCGAGTTCCTGTTCCTGAACGCTGGGCAGTCGGTAGCAGCTCAGCCGAAAGACACCTCGCAGCAGCATATCGTTGACGACCGTGAGGTTATTCGTGGCCACGATCATTCGCAGGCGTCGCCGCGATATCTTGACCTGCTCGCCGGCAGTGAAACCTGGGTTGTCGGCAATGTTGCGCAGCGTCGAGAGCGCCATGCCGATCGACCAGCTGCAGAAGCGGCGAATGCCGACCTCAGAGGCGGGAATGCGCAGCGTGTACTCTTGCGCCTGGCGCAGATGATGATGCGCAACGGCCACCAGAAAGCGGATCCCGTCGCGATAGCCGGGATGGTCCTGCCAGTCATGTGTCCGCCTCAGGTCAATGCCACGCGCCTCGAAGACGTCACGCGGGAGCCAGCAAATATTGCGCTGGCGATCATCCCAGACGTCTTTCAGAATGTTGGTCAACTGCAGTCCCTGGCCGAAGGCCAACGACAGGCGCCGAAGCTCTTCGCGCTGGGCGTGGATTTTCGGATTGATGTCGGCGAACAGGCGAGTCAGCATTTCGCCAACGCAGCCAGCAGCCACGTAGCAGTAATCGCGCAGGCTGTCACTGTCTTCGAGCCCATAGGGGTTCTTGAGACGTTCGAAATTCGCCATGCCGTGGCACATGGTGGTTAAGCAATCGCGCAATGCCCTCTGCTGATCGACCGGCAATTCTCCGAAGGCGAGCAGCACGCCGGGTGTCTGAACGATGAGTTCCCGTTCCAGGGGGTCTTGTACCAGCCTGGTATCGAGCAGCGCCTCGGAGAACTTCCGGGCGGCGATGGGGTCACTCAGCCCTTCCAGCAGGCGCTGGTAATGAGCGTCTTTTTCGTCGGGCGCCATGGCGGTGCTATCTTCCACCGTGTCGGCAATACGACACAGGAGATAGGCATTGGTGATCGCCGGGCGCAGGGGCATCGGTAACTGTGGAATGGTCAGAGCAAACGTCCGGGAGACACCGGGCAGCAGCCGGTTCTGTAGGGCGAGCGAGGCAGGCCTCATAGCAGTCTCATCTCCGATGTCGGGAACAGGGTATTTCCCGCTCGAGCCAGATCATGTTGAATGTCTCCGATATCTCGGGATTGGCGTGAAAAAAGCGATGAGCGCTAAAAAAAGGCACATTTTTCCACGAGCATGCAGCTGGGCTATTCTAATCAATTGGCCGCATCAACAGGCGTTAACCAGTCATACACTGAAGGAGGCCGTCGGAATGAAAGCGTACCGGTCCGCCCAGCGACCTGCAACGGCCCCGTTCATGTTACCCCAGCTTTTTCATCAGGGTGTCAGACCGGCCCTTTCTGCTGGTGCGGGGCAGGCGCTGGCCACTGAGACGTGATCAAGCCACCTGATGATCATCAGTTCTCTTGCATTTCTATCTACGGCTTTTCCGGAAAAATGCTGTGCATAAGCGTAGGCGGGCTCATCGACCATCGACAGGCTTTCCCTGTTTGTGATTGGATTGATGGGGAAGGCCAGAGCGGATAGCGGCGCGGTTGTGGCGCTGGTAGTGTGTCGACGATTCAATCGGGAAGGCCTTTAACCAGACGCTGGCAGGGCGTAACCTGATTTTTGAGATCGACAATTCCGTCGTTGAGCTGGGGCTGACCCCATTAAACGCGCTGTTTATTGTTAACGGCACTCTCCATTTTTTTGCGATGCAGTGGCATCAAGGGGTGAGCATGGCTTCTAAAACAGCTTCCAAGACGCTCCCGGAGACGACATCTGAAGCCCCTGTGCAGATCAAACTGGCCAACCCGCGCGGTTTTTGCGCAGGAGTCAACCGGGCAATCGATATCGTCAATCGCGCGCTAGATGTGTTTGGCCCGCCAATTTACGTGCGCCATGAGGTCGTCCACAACCGTTTTGTGGTCCAATCGCTGCGCGAGCGTGGCGCGGTGTTCGTCGAAGAGCTGGATGAAGTGCCGGATGACGTCATCGTGATTTTCTCCGCCCATGGCGTGTCGCGTGCGGTGCAGCAAGATGCAGAACGGCGCGGGCTGAAAGTCTTCGACGCCACCTGCCCATTGGTCACTAAGGTTCACATGGAAGTGCTGCGCTACGCCAAGCGCGGCCAGGAGTGTGTTCTGATTGGCCACGAAGGACACCCCGAAGTGGAAGGCACCATGGGGCGCTACGACACCTCCCATGGTGGCCGCATCTATCTAGTCGAGAATGAACACGACGCGGCCAATCTGGATGTCAAGGATCCCACCCGGCTGGCATTCGTGACCCAGACTACGCTCTCGATGGATGACACCGCCAAGGTTATTGACGTCTTGCGGAATAAATTCCCCGAGATCAGCGGCCCGCGAACGGATGATATTTGCTATGCCACCCAGAACCGCCAAGATGCGGTGCGTGAGTTGGCCGCAGAGAGCGATTTGGTGCTGGTGGTCGGTAGTGCCAATAGTTCCAACTCCAATCGGCTGCGTGAGCTATCAGAGAGCATGGGAAAACCAGCGTACTTGATCGACAGCGCCGAGCAGATCGATGCGAGCTGGCTGGATAACGTGCAGCGCGTGGGTGTCACCGCCGGGGCCAGCGCGCCCGAGGTGCTGGTAAAAGACGTAATTGAACGCTTGAAGTCACTCGGCGCCGCCGCACCAAAAGAACTGGAAGGCCGCGAAGAAACCATCACTTTTTCCATGCCCCGTGAGCTGCATCAGCTGGTAATTGCCAGGAGCTGATGAAAAGGGATCCTACCCAGTTGCAGTGGACACCCCGTTAACGTGGCTCACTACAACGAGGTACCGCATGGCGAAGCAAGCTATCCGAAGGAAGTCGTATATTGCAATTATGGCAGCATCGTTTTATATATTCATGCTGCTTATGTTGTGGCATATTTCATAAAATGATTGACGCAAATAAAGTTTCATTTATCAGGATAAGTCTTTGCTGAGTCGGTCGGATTAAAATGCAGCGGATTTGTACTAGTTGTTAGCATCGATAGGACGGATGATTGATATGCTGGAGCTATTTTTATTCGTAGGGGATGTTGCGCAGAAGCTTCAGGTCAGTCAGCCGCGTGACGTAATGTTTTGGAGGGTCATGTGCACACAGTAGCATTGTTTTTCTTTGCTAATGTATTGTTCTGTCTTGCTTATATGGTTCGTGATATGGCCTATTTGCGCGCCATTACAATTCTTGCAGCGTGTAGTACGCTGCCTTATTTTTATTTTCAAGCAGTACCGCTCTATTCTGCAATGGGGTGGCAGGTGGCTTTTATCGTTATTAATTCCTTTAACCTGATTGTTCTGCTGCTTCATCGCCGCCCCATCAAGCTTAATGAACAGGAGCAATGGCTGCATGAAAGCACACTGCGTTTCCTCAAGCCAAGAAAAATGCGTCGTTTGCTGCGGCTGGCCAAGACCCATGATAGAAAAAAGGGCGAGGTCCTCATCATGAAAGACCAGGAGCTGAATGCGCTGCTGCTTATACTGTCTGGGAGAGCCAGGGTCGAAGCCAACGGCCAGCAACGCGCTATGCTATATCCTGGTGATTTTGTCGGTGAGATGAGCTTTGTCAGCCGCAAGCCTACCAGTGCAGATGTTATTGCTGAAGAGCCACTACGCTATTTAGTGTGGGAGGCTGAAACCCTTGAGCAGTTGTATGTGCGTGACCCCGAAATGAAAGATGCCTTGCAAAGCGCTATTGGCATGGATATGGCGAATAAACTTGCCCGTTGATTGTTGGCCTTGATGTCTGTGTGCCGAACCCAGGAAGATGGCCGAACGAAATGGTTGATTTCCGCTCATCCTGGTACTGGAGGTTATTTACGCTGTCGGCCCCACCAGTAGTGACCAGGCTTCTGTTTCAATAAGCTAATCGTGGTAGGGTGAAGAAAACCTTGAGGAATGTTCGGGCATGGCGTCAAAGGCTCCCATCCATACCCGCAAGCGCTATTGGCACTGGCTGCAGTACGCTGGCGGTCTGCTGATCGTGATGCTGTTGCTTGTCGAGAAAACCGGCCTGTTGCCCTTTCCGTTGTTGGAACGCCTGGAGTGGCAGGCATACGACATGAAGGTGCGCAGCACCTTGTCGGAACAAGCGGACCCCTCACTGGCCATCATCGATATTGATGAACGCAGCCTGTACGAGGTGGGCCAATGGCCATGGCCGCGGGCTACGCTTGCGGATTTGGTGGACACGCTGTTCACCGAGTACGAGGCTGGGTTGCTGGGTATCGATGTGGTCTTCGCTGAACCGGAAACCTCACTATGGCAACAGCACTGGGAGGAGCTCTCCCGCGATTATCCTGCGCTCGGTGAACTGCCGCCGCCTGTCGATGGCGATGAGCAGTTGTCGAACGTCTTGGCGGCCCACCCCGTTGTACTTGGGTACTATTTCCAGGCATCACGCCAACCCAGTGATCCGCCATCTGTCGGGCAGTTGCCCCGCCCCGCAATGGTTGAAGAAACCGACCCACTTCCGTTTCCTGCGCCCGAACGCTATACCGCCAACCTGCCGGTTCTGCAGCAGAGTGCGATGAGTGCGGGGTTTTTCGATAATCCCCGTGTGGACGATGACGGCGTGTTTCGTCGTGTCCCCATGTTGCAGCGCTGGGAGGGGGAGCTTTACCCCAACCTTCCGCTTGCGATGTTGCTCACGCTGCTGGGCGAACCCCCGGTTACACCGGTACTGGGGGAGGGCGCTGGGGTGACACAGCTGGAAGCCCTCGACGCGGGCGGATTTGAAATTCCGGTTGATGGCCGTGGCGCCGCGCTGGTGCCGTGGTACGGACCGCGTGGGCATTTTGACTATTTTTCGGCAGTCGATGTGCTGGAGGGGCGCCTGGAACCGGGGACGCTGGCGGGTAAGACGCTGATACTGGGGGCCTCCGCCCCGGGATTGATGGATTTGCGCTCCACGCCGGTGGGGGGCGTCTATCCCGGGCCCGAGATCAATCTAAGTCTGCTGGCCGGCATGCTGCACCAGAGCATCCACGCCCAGCCGCCGTGGGTACTCGGGTTCGAGCTTGTGAGCCTGGCGGCCCTGGGCATTCTGATGGTGCTGCTCTATCCGCATCTCAATGCGCTGCTGCTGGTCGCAATCAGTAGCGTACTGTTGGCGACGGCGATAGGCGGTAACCTCTGGGCGTGGTACCAGGGTCTTGCATTGCCAGTTGCCGGGTTGCTGGTGCTGCTGGTGGCCCAGTTGATGTGGCACCTGGCGATGAACTTCCTGCGAGAAACCCAGCAGAAGCGCTGGGTGGCCGAGCGCTTCGGGCAGTATATTCCGCCACAGCTGGTGGAGGACATGGTCGATAGCGGCGAAAGCTTCGGGCTGGAAGGAGAGGAGCGTGAACTCACTGTGCTGTTCTCGGATGTGCGCGGCTTTACTGCCTTCTCGGAGGCCATTGCGCCTGCAGAGCTTACTGAGGTGATGAACCGGCTGTTGACGCCCCTGACCGGTGCGATCCATCAGCACCGCGGTACCATCGACAAGTACATGGGCGATGCCATCATGGCGTTCTGGGGCGCACCGCTGCACGACGCGCGACACGCCGAACATGCGCTCGAGGGCGCCTTTGCCATGCTCGACGCGCTCGACGCCGTCAACCGCGAATTCATTGCCGAGGGCAAACCCGCACTGGCAATGGGAGTCGGACTCAATACCGGCCCCATGAGCGTGGGTAACATGGGCTCCAGCTTCCGCATGGCATATACGGTGATGGGCGATAACGTCAACCTTGGCTCGCGCCTGGAGGGGTTGACCAAGGCCTATGGCGTGAGTGTGATCGTCAGCGAAACCACAGCCGAGCGGGTGCCCAACTGGTGTTTTCGGCGCTTGGATAAAGTACGGGTGAAAGGTCGCAGCGCGCCGCTGTGGATTCTCGAACCGCTCGGCCGCCGGGAGGCGCTTGGTGATTCACGGCGCGAGTGGCACGCCGCGTACGAGCAGGCGCTGGAACTCTACCACGCGGCGGAATTCGATTCCTCTGAGGGCGCCTTCAAGGCGCTGACCGACCAGCAAGACGCCCCCACGCAGATGTACCTTGAACGGATCGAGCAGTTCAAGGCAGATCCACCCCCATCCGACTGGGATGGGGTATGGACCCATACGGAGAAGTGAGGATTATTCCGGAATGCCTTCGTTGAATCGCTCGAAGACGCCGGTACCGCTGTAGTTGCCGATATCGCCCCAGGCTTCAATCAGGCTCATTATGGCGGTAGCTTCTGCACCAATATATCGGCCTGTTAACCTTCCCTCATCGAAGCAGCCGCTAGCCTCGCAGTTCGCATGCTCAAGCGGGATTTCAGTGAGATTGAAAGACTCCCCGGCTCCCCATAGCGTGCCAAAGTCATCCAGGAGAATCTCAATCTCAATACCCTCCATGTTGGAAAGCGTAATAGAACTGTCGCTGAGAATGGGTATGACATCGCCTCCCTCGGTGGACACCAGGCCAGTGCCACCCACCCAGCTAAAGGTGACGAACGTCTCTCCCAAATCATCAATCACCTCTGGACTTAGCGTCGGGCTTAGTAAGTCTGAAAGTTCATCGGAGGCAGCGATAAAGACCACCGACTCCGGCAATACATCGGTAAAGCCATCCAGAGTCACTTCCTGGCCGCTTTCCCAGTAGCCCCAAACCACTTCGCCCGAGTCATTAGCCGTTTCAATCACGGTCGACCCCTGAGCAGTAGGCGGGGTATTGGAATCATATAGAGAGCCTATAAAGTCAGTTCCGGCTGCTGTGGTTAGGGTGTTTTCAAAAGCAACGGGCTCAAAGTCTATCCAGCGCTCTGGCTTAGGCTCGCGTCCAAAACCGAGGCTGCCGTAGCCACTGCGGGCGCCATCATCAATTTCGACATAGAGGTTGCCGATCACACCGTCGACAGTGCCAGCTTCTTCGTCACTACCAAAAGTGCCGAGAAAGCGAGAAGTAAAATAGCCGCCGCTAACAGGAGTCGGTGACTCAGGATCTATAGATTCGGGAGTCAACTCACCACCATCATCGCCGAATAGCAAGCGCTGTGAACCTTCATCGCCATCGAAGAAGAAATTTTCTAGCCACTGACTCGCCTGAGCAAGATAGACGTTACCGGAATCATCAATAAGATAAAAACGGGCCTGGGCATGGAGTTGTGGCACGAACGTATCTAACCCCTCTACGTATGCCAGAGAGAACGTCGAGTCATCGCGGACTGAGAGTGTGCCGTCGTTGGCGGTAATTTCTCCGGGAGTGACTAGAGAAAAGTCGACGCGGTTCAGTGGGTCGTGTGGCGCTTCAGGGTCCAGTCTGGCTAAGTTTTCAATAAACTGGGCAGGGCTGTCTATGTTGTCAATGTCGAGGGTCTGGTTACTACCGATATAGTGGAGGTCGCCCACGTTGCCTAGCGGTGTCAGCAGGGTTTCACCATCACTGCTTAGCTGCGCAACATCCTCGCTGGCCCAGCGGCCCCAATAGATTACTGTGGTGCTATCTGTGGTGGCATCACGTTCGCTGAGTGATATCACTTGAAAGTCCCCTGACGCCGCATCCGCACGGGTTTGAAGGCGCTCATCATTAATTTCAGCTGAGCGCAGGCGACTGTTCCAGCGGGTGGCGTCTGGGGAGAGCACTTGATCATTCTCGCCGGTGGTGAGCATGAGCTTTCCGCTCTCACCAAGCAGGCTTTCATCGCTACCGCTAACGCCTTGTTGGAGCATTGTATCGGTATCTTCAAAGCCGATTTGTTGGGCTGGCTCGGGTTCCGGTTCTGGCTCGGGTTCCGGTTCGGGCTCAGGTTCCGGTTCGGGCTCAGGTTCCGGTTCGGGCTCAGGTTCCGGTTCGGGCTCAGGTTCCGGTTCGGGCTCTGGTTCGGGCTCTGGTTCGGGCTCTGGTTCGGGCTCAGGCTCTGGCTCAGGCTCTGGCTCTGGTTCGGGTTCGGGCTCAGGTTCGGGCTCGGGCTCCGGTGTGGACACTATGCGCTCCTCGGCATCACGCTCTATCTCGATCAGTTGCTCATCGGTGCCGGATTCACTCAAGGTGGCCTGCAGATCCGTCGTGTCCAGTGGTATCAGCGCTAAATCGTCGAAAAACGTGCCCTGTGTGGCAGCCGTATCGGTAGGGGCGTCCGGGTCGGTAGGTGTGGTGCCGCCTTGTGACGCCGGCGTTGGCGATGCGGTGTCATCTTCCTCGCGGCCCTGGGGCATGCTCTCATCCAACTGCTCGAAAATACTGACACCACCGGGTACCAGACGCGGCGGTTCACCCCGTTCCGGGGAGAAAAAGACCTGGCCGGGTCGCACCAGGGTTTCACCGGCGTCGGTGGACATGACCAGTAGTCCGCTTTCCACGTATAGATAACTGCCGGCTTCGACGCCGGGCGGGGAAGGGCTCCCTTCCTCGGGAATATGCAGCATCTGGAAGCTGGTGCCGCGAATGCCCATGGTGGCGACCGGTGTGCTGTTAGTGACATTGTTCGGCGCGTTTCGACCAATGGCTCCAGTGATGGCACGCAAGCCGCCGCGCACAAGTTCGCCACTCTGGGCGGACTCTTCCGGGCTATCGTCATCGAGCTCATAGCGCTCGAGCGTGTAGGTGCTGCCTGGGCGAATGGCCTTGGTGCCGCCATCGCTGTAGCGCAGCTGCAGCGTGCTGGCATCGGCGGTATGGAAGGTGTCACCGGCAAAGAAGTCGGCACCGCGCTCAGCGGCTAGGCGCTCGCCATTGCGTTCGATGGTGGCGTCACCGTGAATGAACATGACTTGCCCGGCAGGCGTATCTGCATAGGCGAACACGGGCAGCAGCGCGAAACCGCCGACACTCAGGGACATGAAGCATGACAGGGGGGGCTTGGGGAAGTGACTCATGACCGGCTCCGTCAGAAAAGGTAGCGAATGCCGACTTGTGTCTGGCGGCGGCGGTTATCAAAGAAGTCGACCGACGAACGTCGGCGCTCGACATCGGCACTGGCTTCCACCAGCCAGTCGCTGCTGAGCTGGTAAAGCCAGGTGAGGCGCGCCTGCCAGATGCGGTCGCGGCGCTGAATGGCGTAAAAATCATTGAAGCGTGCGAAGCCATCGTCTTGATAGGTGCGCACGCGATGATTCAGGTCGGCGCGCAAAAGTTGACGGTCGCCGATGGGGTAGTCTATGCCGCCACCCAGACGAAGCTGGGTCAAGTCGCCCCCCTCGCGGTCGTCGTTGGCCCACTCGTGTTCGATCTGGGCAACCAGGCGTGTGCGCCATGCCGAGTGTCGGCTGTTGAGTTGAATGCCAAGCAGGCCGGTATCGTGGTCGTTTCTCGCTTCACTATAGCGGTTGTGCTGCGCGCCCAACTGCCATCTCAGCTCGCTATCGAGCCCAATGGGTTGGCTCAGTTCCGCGTGGCTGCCCCAGCGAGTCAGCAGTCGGTCCTGGCTGCGCCCACTCCAGCCCTGCAGCGCAGAGCCCCGCAGCGTAAAGACACGCTGGTGAGGCAGATCGCGTTGGTAGCCCAATTGGGCCTGCGCCAGGGTAAGGTCGTAATCCTGAGCTGATTCCTGGGTGTAGCGCTGCGCCTGGCCCACGGCATTGATTAGCCAGCGTGACTGCTCGTCCACTGGGAATGTCCCTTGGTAGCTCCCTTCTAACCGCTGGTATGTGCTGGAATCAGGGCTGAATACCTGCTCATCCAACCGAGACAGGTCGCCATCGGGTACCAGTCCCATCTCGCTCAGCGCTTCAATCGCGCTACGTAAGCTCGGTTGCAATGGATCAATCGCGACCTCACTGGGAAACCGCTGGGGGTTAGTGTCGTAGCCGATGTCGATGCCAAAACGCCCCTGATGTTTCGGGCTGTCTTCCACGTGCCGGCGCTGCGTGATTACGGCTTGAAACCGAGCGATCGCTGCCTGTGCTTCAGGGGGCGGCGAGAGTGCCTGCAGGCGCTCGATCTCACGCTCTGCGGCGGCACGCTGGTCGAGTTGCAATAGCGCCGCCACACGCTCCATGCGGGCACCTGCGTGGCTTGGTTGTCGGAGAATTACGCGGTCCAGCGCGATCAGGGCGTGGCTTGGCGACCCGGCACGTAGAGCGGCCACGCCCAGCCAGTAATCGAATTCAGGTTCTCCACCGTGTTCAAGTTCAAGTCGTTGAAGCTGGTCGTAGGCGGCCAGATGTTCGCCTTGTTCGAGGGCCTGGCGGGCTTCATTGAGATCGGCTTGATACGCCAAGGCGTTTGAGCAGAGCAGTACGAAGAGAACACTCGCCCAGGAGGCGATCCGGGCCGGCGAGAACGTGAAAATGCGCCTCATGATGGAAGGCTCCAGGTCAATGTATCGGGTAGCGCATGCTGCAGTTCGGTAAAAATCTGCTCGCGAAGGCCAGGCTTCAGGTGGGTGACCCAGAGCGTCTTGGGAGGTGAATCGAGCGTGGCAAGCAGTGCCGCAAGGCGTTGTGGCGTCAAGTGGCACGCGATTTCGGCTAGGTCATCAAGGTGGTTGGCAAAGGCGCACTCGATGACCAGGCAGTCGAGGGCGCCTAACCGATTGAGTGATGTTGTCACGCTGACATCCAGGCCGGTGTCGCCACTGAAAGCAAATTTCATTGTGTCGTCACTCACCAGGTAGCCGCATGCGGGCACACTGTGGGAGACGGGAAAGGGGGTGATGGTTAGTGGCTCTCCCTCATCAGTGGGGAGCGTGAGGGATTCCCATGGGCTTAGGGGGGAAAAGCGCAATACGGCTTTCTCGGAAGAGGGCAGCACGCTGAAGTCCGGCCAGATGGCGTCATTGAAGACATGCTGCTTGAGTGTCTCGATCACCTGGGGCAGTGCGTAGACAGTCAGGGCTTTCCCTTGCTCGATCATTCTTTCGTATTGGGTGTCGATGAGCAGAGGCAGGCTTGCAATGTGATCGAGATGGGCATGGGTGAGGAGCACGCTATCGATACGTGCCATCTGGGCCGGGGTGAGTTGCTGGGCGCCGGTGCCAGCATCCAATAGCAGGTTAGGCGCGAGCAGGAAAGCGGTAGTGCCTTCCCGGCTTTCCATTCCGCCGCTGGCCCCGAGTGTTTGAATGTGCATTGTCTCTGTCCGTAAGCGATGGTTGTCAAATCAGCACTATCGAAGGCACCATCGCTGCCTTAAGAGGGAGGCCAATTGAATGAGGCTTTCTTTCCATGTTGTCAGCTGAAGTCAAGCCCTAGGCTATACGGAATGATCGGTGAGTGTCGAGTTATAGGGATGGAGCTCTGTGAGATCGTGGGAGAGCGCTCCTTTCGGGCAAGCTCAATGCTCTCCTGGCACCAGTTTGCCTCTTGAGTCAAGGCGTATCAGGTGGAGTTCGCGGGGCCATTTTTGCAGTGTCTCGATCGTTGCTGCGAGCGTAGTGGCTACCATCGATTGGCGGAAAAGGGCGCTGAGTTCCGTATCACCGACATTCAGCATTAACGGCTTTCATCGCCGTTTTCCGCTTTGCGAAACTTCGGCCCCAACGGTCCGAGCCATAGCCAAACCTGAAGCACGATGAGTATTGGCAGCAGCCACGTGGGTGCGCCGGTGGTTGAGGCGAGGACATAAAAGATCATGTAGGCGGTAATTCCGGCGATCAGACCCACGACCGGAAACATGAACGGACGCTCGTAGCCGGGCCGGCGGGTAAGACGGAACAGCGAGCCGGTAAAGGCACCGAAGGTGGCGGCCATGGCGAAGTGAAGCAGGATCTCTTGCATTGGAATCTCATTGTCTTGTGAGCGATCGACCGTTGTGAGCAGCGTAGCGTGTTCGCCATGGTAAGGGCATTACGACCTTGGACTAGCCACCTGTCGACGCTGACGCGGATCTGATTTCCATCCCCCTGAACCGTGCCTCATCCTGATGTCCCATTTTGACCGTTGTGTAATGGAATGGTGAAAATGACCAATCGTGGTCTAGGCTTTGGGTGATCCGACGCCACCTTGGGGTGATTCTGGCCTTTGCCTTTCATCCTCGATCTTGCATTCCCGTTGGACTGCATGGTCCAGCGCTCGCGCAACACGTGAGCCGACAAGAACCAAGAATCCTGACAAAGGAGCCGACCAAAATGAGCGCAATCATCTTATTGGTTCTGGGTCTTGCCGCGATGGCAGCGGGGTACTTCCTGTACTCCAAGTTCATCGCCGAGAAGATCTACCGCCTGGACCCGGACTTCAGGACGCCCGCCCACGAGTACGAAGATGGCGTCGACTTCGTGCCAACCAATCGCTTCATCCTCTGGGGGCATCACTTCACCTCGGTGGCCGGGGCGGCTCCCATCGTGGGGCCCGCTATCGCCGTGATCTGGGGCTGGCTTCCGGCCTTTCTCTGGGTGGTCTTCGGGACCATCTTCTTTGCCGGTGTACATGACTTCGGCGCCATCTGGGCCAGCGTGCGCAACAAGGCGAAGTCCGTCGGGGCCTTGACCGGTGACGTGGTCGGCAAGCGCGCCCGCAGCATCTTCATGATCGTCATCTTCCTCGTGCTGCTGATGGTCAATGCGGTATTCGCCGTGGTGATCGCGGGCCTGATGATGAACTTCTCCAGCGCCGTGGTGCCGGTATGGGGCGCCATCCTGGTGGCGTTGATCATCGGGCAACTGATCTATCGTCGCGTGCTGAGCCTGCCCATGGTTTCGATCATCGGGGTCATTGCGCTCTATGCCCTGATCGGCATCGGACCCTCCGTGCCGTTGCAGATGCCAGCCGAGGTGGGCGGGCTTTCCGGCAATGCGGTATGGATTCTGATCCTTTTTGCCTATGCGGCCATCGCCTCGCTGCTGCCGGTGTGGGTTTTGCTGCAGCCCCGCGACTACATCAACGGGCTACAGCTGTTCATCGGCCTGATCGTGCTGTACGGCGCAATCGTGCTGCTCAACCCGACCCTGGTGGCGCCGATGGTCAACGACAACGTGCCCGCCGGGACGCCCTCGATGCTGCCGCTGCTGTTCGTCACCATCGCCTGTGGTGCCATCTCGGGTTTCCATGGCCTGGTCTCCTCCGGCACGACTTCCAAGCAGCTCAACAAGGAAACCGACGCGCGCTTCGTGGGCTATTTTGGGGCGGTGGGCGAAGGCATGCTGGCGCTGGCCGCGATCCTTGCCGCCACCGCCGGTTTTGCCACCTTTGCCGATTGGGAAGCCATGTACACCGCCTTCGGAGCGGGTGGCGTCACGGCGTTCGTGGAAGGCGGAGCCTTCATGATCCACAACGGCCTTGGCCTGCCGGAAGCGACGGCCGCGACCCTGCTCACGGTGATGGCGGCGCTGTTTGCCGGCACCACCATGGATACCGGGCTGCGCCTGCAGCGCTATATCTTTCAGGAGTGGGGCGAGATATATAACCAGCCCTGGATGAAGAAGAACGTGCCGGCAACGCTGCTGGCGGTGGGTAGCTGCCTGCTGCTGGCCTTTGGTGCCGGTGGCGCCGACGGCACCGGTGGCATGATCATCTGGCCGCTCTTCGGCACCACCAACCAGCTGCTTGCCGGCCTGACGCTGCTGGTCATCACCGTGATGCTGGTGCGCCTGCGTCGTCCCATGTGGTACACGCTGGTGCCGCTCTGCTTCCTGCTGGTAATGACCATAGCGGCCCTGTTGATCCAGCTGCGCACCTTCTTCGAGCAGGGCAACTATTTCCTGCTGGTTGTCGATATCGTGGTGCTGATTGCCGCGATCATGGTGGCAATGGAGTGCGCGTCGGCCCTCAAGCGTTCGCGGGCCGAGATGGCTGAGCAGGGCGACAATTGACAGTGGAGGAGCAGCGTATGCACGACGATCATGGCAGCGGTCATGATCCTCGTCTCGAACGGATTCGGGCCTGGCTCGGCCAGGCCCGTTTCTTCGCGGAGGAGGTCTACTCTTCGCGCTACCGCGGTGCAATTGCCCGGGCACGGCGAGACGAAGACGACCTGTTCATGCTGCTGGTGTTCTCCGAGATGATGGGCGTACCCAATCCCGCCGCCTACTACACCCTGGAGCTCCAGCCGCTATTGCTCGAGCGCTTCCACGACTGGCACTGTCGCATGGGCATGGAGCGCTCGCCGCTGGATCATTTCAAGTGCTGTTAGGCACATGTTGAGAAAAGCATGCCAAGAGGCCCGGGGACAGGTCATAGAGGAGGTCATTTGCCATGGATGGCAAATGTAGCGTCCAGGGAAGGATTCACAGCGCCTCCTCAATGACCTTTGTCGTCGGGGCTCACCTCGGCATCGGCCAAAGGCTGAGAATGCATGAAGGATCTTCTAGATAAACGCCTGCTCTGGGTCGGCGGCAAGGGCGGTGTCGGCAAGACCACCGTGGCCGCCTCGCTGGCGGTGCTGGCGGCGCGGCGCGACCGCCGCGTGCTGGTGGTTTCCACCGACCCGGCGCACAGCCTGGGCGACGTCTTCGACCGTGAACTGGGCGACACCCCGCGTCGGCTGCTGCCGAACCTGGATGCCATGGAGATCGACCCGGACATCGAGGTCGAAGCGCACCTGTCCCGTGTCACCGAGCAGATGCGCCGCTATGCCGCGCCGGAGATGATGAAGGAACTCGAGCGGCAGATGCGTTTGACGCGGCAGTCGCCCGGCACCCAGGAGGCCGCGCTGCTGGAGCGACTCTCGCGACTGGTGACTGACGACGAGGCGCCCTATGACCTGATCATTTTCGATACCGCGCCCACCGGCCATACGCTGCGGCTGCTGACGCTGCCGGAGGCGATGGCCGCCTGGACCGATGGGCTGCTGTCCCATAATCGCAAGTCCGAAGAGTTGGGCAAGGTCCTCTCGCACCTGACGCCCAGGCGTGGCCGCGATGTGGCGACCCCCTTCGACGACCCTCAGGAAGATCCGCTGAGCGACCTGGATGAGAAGACCCGGGATGTGGCTCGCACCCTGATCGACCGGCGGCGGCTGTTTCATCGCGCACGTCGACGGATCGAAAATCCGGAAGAGACGAGCTTTCTGTTCGTCATGACACCGGAGCGACTGCCGATCCTGGAGACGGTGCGTGCCGTCGAGGCGCTGGAGGCAGCCAATATTCCGGTGGCCGGTACCCTGGTCAATCGGGTGATACCCGATGATGCCGATGGGGAGTTCCTGCGTGCTCGTCGCGAGCAGGAGGCTACCTATCTGGCACGTATCGATGACCAGCTGACAAGACTGCCACGCCCGCGCCTTCCCTGGCTGCCCACCGACGTGCAGGGAATCGACGTCCTCGAAGGGCTGGCCGATCGACTGGAGGCGCTGGGTTTTTGAGGGGTTTTGTTGCTGCTACAGCGGCAGCCTGTCGCGCATGGCTAGCCAGGCGCGACCCAACCACTCGTTCAGTGCCCGGGTACTCTGATTGAGGTGATACGCCCGCGGTATCCAGGCGTGCCACCCCTGTGGCGGCGGGCTGGTGAATTCCGTCGGCGCAGGGATGACGGTCAGCCCGGCGGCTTCGAACTCCGCCACGGCACGGGGCAGGTGCCAGGCCTGGGATACCAGTACCACATGGCTGATATCCGCGGCGAGCAACATGTCGGCGCTGAAGCGGGCGTTCTCGGTGGTATTTCGGCTCTCGCCCTCCATCCAGTGAACCGGCACGTCGAAGACCTCGCGCAGCGCTGCCGCCATCAGGCTGGCTTCGGCGCTGTGCTCGTCATGCACACGGCCACCGCTGACCAGTATTGGCAAGTCGGTGCCACGATGCAGATGCGTCCCGTAGGCAAGGCGTCGCCAGGTGGCGTTGGCGGGGGCATCGCCCCAATCGAATTCCGGGGCATTGTAGTCACGGCCGCCGCCCAGGATCACGATGGCCTGTGCGGTCTCCAGCTGGCTGGGCAACGGTACGGGGTAGGGCTCCAAACCCTGGCGCAGGGCGTGGCTGGCCAGAGGGGTAGCGAGAGCGAGCAGCCCGACCAGGCCCAGCATTGCCAGCAGTGCGCCAAGCAGACGCCGAAGCCCGAGCATCAGCCCGAGCAATACCAGCAGCACATTGATGGTGGGGGGCAGCAGCAGGAGTTTGAGTAGGCTCATGTCGATCTCCGGCGAGTTCAGGCGTCGCTGAGCAGTTCCAGTCGGCGGCTGGGCCAATGAACAATGGCGGTGCGCCGGATCATGCGCTTGGCCAGTTTTGGATGTTCGCGGGCAATGACCTGGGTGGCGAACTCCGCGAGAAAGTGGGATTTCATTTCGGCTCGAGCACGGTCCACGCCGACCTCCTGGTAGGGGGTCGAGGCCAGCAGGAGAAAGCCGTCATCGGGAATGCGGCCGGTTTTCATATTCGCATCGATAATGGCGGCAGCGGTGCCGATGGGCTCCGAAAGATCCGGACTATAGGGTCCGACGATCAGTGCGGTATTGGGCAGGTGGAGGAAGTCGAAGCCACGGCCCACGCAGATTACCCACTCTCTATGCTCGATATCGAGCTTGCGGGGGACGCCTCGAAGCGAGTCCACATGCTGTAGGTTGCCTTCCAGTAGTGGCAGCAGGTCGCGACGAATATCGGAAGGCATGTCGGGGCACAGGGCGGCGACCCGGCGGTCAAGGTCGCTGGAATCGGCCAGGCTCAGTTCGCCGATGTCGAGACGGGTATCGGTATTGCCATGCACGATCAAGGCGTCGCCGTCGGTTTCGAAGCCACAGACCAGGGGATAGACATGGCGGTGGTCATGGCCGAAGAGTTGCTCGGCCTGGGCACGGATCGCTCGGGCATGGGCCAGGGCCGCCTCGGCGTCACAGTCAAAGCCAGCACAGCCGCGTTTTTTCTCGCCCCGCGAAAAGTGGTAGGTGATGATCATCAGGACCCCATGGCCGCTGTGGGTCGCTTCGTAAACCGTGTCGGTCAGCATGTCACCCAGATAGGGCCAGCCGAGATTAAAGATGCCGCCAAGGTTACGGAAGGGCGTGATGATCCCCAGCGGGGTGCGGGTGGCATGAGGAAGATGAATGCGGCCATCCATGCATTTCATCACCACAATACGGGTGGGATGTGCCGCCAGATAGCGCTCTCGAGCCAGCCCGGCAGAGGGGCTGCAGAAGGTGTCGGCGTGCTCCCGGGAGAGGGAGAGCAGGGCCTCGATTCGTTCTTGAATGGGGCGGTCGTGGATGCGCATGGAGCGGCTCGATAGTTGTTGTTGTCGACTTGCCGAGTGGCTATCGTCCAACAGCTTGCGCGAATATGCAAAGCCGCCCTTGGTCGCAGATGGCTCAGGCGATGTCGACCTTGTCCTTGAATTCGCAGAGATCCTCGATGACACAGCTGCCGCAGCGCGGCTTGCGTGCCACGCATGTGTAGCGTCCGTGCAGGATCAACCAATGGTGGGCATCCTGCAGGAACTCCCGGGGGACATGACGCAGTAGCTTCTTTTCCACCTCTACCACATCCTTGCCCTTGGCAAGGCCGGTGCGATTCGACACCCTGAAGATGTGCGTGTCTACGGCAATGGTAGGTTCGCCAAAGGCGGTATTGAGGATCACGTTCGCGGTCTTGCGGCCGACGCCGGGCAGCGCTTCCAGGTCGGTACGGGTTTTCGGGACTTCGCCGCCATGCTGTTCGACCAGTATGCGGCAGGTCTTCATCAGGTTCTCGGCCTTGGTGTTGTACAGGCCAATTGTCCTGATGTGCTCCTTGAGCCCATCGATACCGAGATCGAGTATCGCCTGCGGCGTATTGGCCACCGGGAACAGCCTGGCGGTGGCCTTGTTCACACCGACGTCCGTGGCCTGGGCAGAGAGCAGCACCGCCGTGAGCAGCTCGAAAGGAGTCGACCAGTGCAACTCCGTGGTGGGCTCCGGGTTGTGCTCGCGTAATCGTGTGAAGATCTCTAGGCGTTTCTGGGCATTCATCTCGGACGATTCTCAGGTGGTCAGCGTGCGGGCGTGTTGTCCAGGGAAGTGCGGGCATCGTCGAGCAGTCTGGTTGCCTGTGCTACTCGATCCTGGGCCATCGCGATCGCCTCGGCAGTGTCCTGTCGCTCGGCATGGGCCAACTGCTGCCTGGCGCGGCGCAGGGCCTGTTCGGCAGCGTTGACGGCCATCTGGCGTTGACGTCGCTCGGGCCGGTTGTCAGCACTGCTACGGCTGGTGCGAGAGGTTTGGCGGATCAGGCGGCGCTGGCGTTCCAGGCGCTTCTCACGTGCCTGCCTTGTCAGGCGCCGATTGCGCGCCTCGAAGCGCCGTCGCCCCTTGCGAGCCCGGGAATCCAGATAGCCTTGCCTGTCCGCTTCGCTGTCGGCGGCAAGCCAGTCGGGATGGGGTAGCAGATCGATGCAGTCGACCGGGCATGGCGCGACGCACAGTTCGCAGCCGGTACACTCTGCGGCGAGGACCGTATGCATGCGCTTGGCTGCGCCGAGGATGGCGTCTACGGGGCAGGCCTGGATGCACTTGGTGCAGCCGATGCACTCCGCCTCGCGGATCCAGGCGACCAGGGGGGGCTGGGCCGGCTGGTCGAGGGGCAGCGGGGGGCGGCCTGTCAACTGGGCAAGCTGCGTCACGGTTTGCTGGCCCCCGGGAGGGCAGAGGTTGATCGCCTCGCCGTCAGCAATGGCCTCGGCGTAGGGGCGACAGCCCGGATGGCCACACTTGCCGCACTGCGTCTGCGGCAACAGGGCGTCGATGGCTTCAATCAGCGTTGAGTCGCCCCTCACTTTTTCTCCTGATGACTACGGTGAATCGAGGGGGCCTATTATATGCCCCAGGGCACCTGGGGCATACCGCCTGGAATCAACCCGTTCTTACAGGAAGCTGCATGGGCGATTGGCGCTAGCGTTCGATGCTGCTGGTCTGATCCTGGGCCTGGTAAGCCGCTACTCGGTTCCGCCCGCCGGCCTTGGCCTGGTACATGGCTTGGTCGGCGGCGCGCATGATATCGCTCGGCGTCGACAGGTTGTCCTGCCTGGCGGCAACCCCGATGCTGACTGTCACGTAGGGGCTGGTTGGGGAGTACTCATGGGGCAGCCCCAGTGAATTGATTGCCTTCAGCAGCTCGTTGGCATGGTCCAGTGCTTCATTCAGTGAGGTGCCGGGCATCAGGATGCTGAACTCCTCGCCTCCGGTGCGGGCGGCCAGAAACCGGTGAGAGGCCAAGTGGCCTTGCATGAATTCAGCAAGTGTGGACAGGCAATCATCGCCGGCAAGGTGGCCGTAGTGATCGTTGTAAAGCTTGAAATGGTCGATATCGATCATCAAGGTGGCTACCTGCGTGCCATGGGTCTGTGCCTGATGCATGGTCTGTTTGAGTTGTTCATCGAACAGGCGGCGGTTGGCAAGTCCGGTCAGCGAATCATGTTGTGACAATTCGAGCAGAAGGGTGGATTGCTGGTACTGATGGTCGAGCAGGTGGCGAAATTCCTGGGCCAGGGTGCCGATCTCGTCGTGCCGCTTCAGCAACGAGGCTGGCATGGGAGAAGGCGTCGTATCGAGATGCAGTCGCTGGGTATAGCTTGAGAATTGGCGAAGGGGGGCCAGTACGATGCTCTCGAGCAGCCACAGCACCACCAGCAGTGTCAGGACCAGTACCCCGCTGGTCCAGTAGAGCGCAAAGCGAAAGGTCTCCAGGCTGGCCTGGTAACGCTGGCGCGGGAGAGTCGCATCGATGCGAACCAACCGGTCGTCGGGCATGGCGTCGACCGCTCGGCTTGCCGCCATGTGAGTCGCTGAAACCCGCTCCAGGCTTTCGTGGACTGCTTCGTTCTCCGCTGCGATGCTGGTCAGGTGCAGATCGATGCCGGTTGTGTCGCGGAGCTGTTCAAGCCACGGCGCCGAAAGGGGGCGCACCATCATCAGCCAGCCGGCCGAGGGAGACGTTTCCCGGCTCTGGTAGATGCCCGACATGGCCGCCATGGCGAGCCCGGGCTGGGCGAGTAGCCAGGTTTGTGACGCTTCGTCTTCGCTGTCGAGTCTGGCTTGCAGGTAGTCGATGTAGGTAGTGGCCCAGTCGCAGGGGGGGGCGGTGTCGGGGCAGGACGTGAACTCGCCATCCTCGTCATAGCCCGCTACCCAGCTGGGCTGGTTGCGGACATCGAGAAAGATCATCATCTTGAGATCGAGGGTTTCCAGGGTACTTTCATAGATGTTGGAGTCGGTATACTCCGGGCGCTGACCCTGGACGAAGTCGTAGGTATCGTCCCACCATGCCCAGTCCTCCACCAGGCGCCGCATATGGTTAAGTTCGCTGCCCAGGGTACGCTCGACCCGATCGAGTTCGCCGCTGGCATACTGCTCCTCGTCCTCCAGCAGGATCGGCATGATCTGGTAGCGTGCCACCAGTATCAGCGCCAGCAGCGCGAAGCACAGCACGCCGCCGAGAGCGAGGAAAAAGCGGTGGCGGAGTGACGAGAAGGGTGGGGTCATGGCACACGCCTGAGGCTTAATTGTTGTTAGAGATGTTTGTTAGCAGTTATATCGGCCGCTAACGGTCGAGCTTGAATTAGGCGAGGCAGGCGAACGATGCGCGGCAGGGCCGCGCATCGAGCGGGTGGTTATTTCACGCGCTGGCCGGGTTCGGCACCCGAATCCGGCGACAGCAAGTAGATGCCGTCGTCGTTGCCCGCAGCGAGGACCATGCCCTCCGAGATGCCGAAGCGCATCTTGCGCGGGGCCAGGTTGGCGACCATGACCGTCAGTCGGCCCTCCAGTGCCTCCGGGGCGTAGGCTGCACGTATGCCGGCAAACACGGTGCGGCTCTCGCCGCCCAGGTCCAGGGTCAATTGCAGGAGCTTGTCGGCTCCCTCGACATACTCGGCCTTGGCGATACGGGCTATGCGGAGATCCACCTTGGCGAAGTCGTCGAAAGTGATCTCAGGGGCGATGGGATCATCGGTCAGCGGCCCCTTGGGGGCATTCTTGAGCTTCTGTTCTTCCACCAGATCCTCCTTCGAGGCCTCGATCATGGCATCGATACGATCACGTTCCACGCGGGTCATCAACGGCTTGAACTTGGCAATCTCGTGGCCCAGGAGCACGTCGTGACGGCTATGCCAGTCGAGCGTGTCGAGTTGCAGGAACTGCCTCGCCTCTTCCGCCATGGCCGGTACCACCGGCGCCAGGTAGACCATCAACTGGCGAAACAGGTTGAGGCCCACCGAGCAGATATCGAGTACTTCCTGCTCGCGATCCTCCTGCTTGGCCAGTACCCACGGCTCCTTCTCGGCGATGTAGGTATTGGCCTCGTCGGCCAGATCCATCACCTTGCGGATCGCCCGGCCGAATTCCCGGGCCTCGAAATCGTCTGCGATACCGTCACCGGCGGCGATGAAGCGTGCCACGAGTTCAGGCTCAGCGCAGTGAGCTGATAGCGCTCCCCCCCCCAGTTTCTTGACGAAGCCGGCGCAGCGGCTGGCGATATTGACCACCTTGCCCACCAGGTCCGCGTTGACGCGAGCGGCGAAGTCCTCGAGGTTCAGGTCGAGGTCGTCGACCCGCGAGGTCAACTTGGCGGCAAAGTAGTAGCGCAGGTACTCGGGGTTGAGCTGCTCTGCATAGGTGGCAGCCTTGATGAAGGTGCCGCGCGACTTCGACATCTTGGCACCGTTGACGGTGACGAAGCCGTGGCAGTTCACTGCCGTGGGGGTGCGGAAGTCGGCGCCGTGGAGCATGGCGGGCCAGAACAGCGCATGGAAGTAGACGATATCCTTGCCGATGAAGTGGTAGACCTCGGCCTTGCTGTCCTTCTTCCAGTAGGCGTCGAAGTCGATGCCCTCGCGGTCGCACAGGTTCTTGAAGCTGGCGAGATATCCGATCGGGGCATCGAGCCAGACATAGAAGTACTTGCCCGGTGCATCGGGAATCTCGAAGCCGAAATAGGGGGCATCGCGGGAGATATCCCACTCGTTGAGGCCGGACTCGAACCACTCCTGCAGCTTGTTACCGATCTGGGTCTGGACATGGTCGCTGCGGGTCCAGCGCTTGAGGAAGTCGGCGAAGTCCGGCAGCTTGAAGAAGTAGTGGGTAGAACTGCGAACTTCCGGAGTGGCGCCGGAGATTGCCGATACCGGATTGATCAGTTCAGCGGGGGTGTAGGTGGCACTGCAGACCTCGCAGTTGTCGCCGTACTGGTCCTCGGCGCCGCATTTGGGACAGGTGCCCTTGATGAAGCGATCGGCCAGGAACAGCCCCTTGACCGGATCATACATCTGCTCGATATCGCGGGTGGCGATATGCCCCTTGTCGCGCAGGCGAGTGTAGATCAGCTCACTGAAATAGCGGTTCTCGTCGGAATGGGTCGAGTGATAATTGTCGAACGCCACGCCGAAGCGGGCAAAGTCCTGCTGGTGTTCGCGGGAGACCCTTTCGATCAGTGCCTCGGAGGTGATGCCTTCCTGCTCGGCACGCAGCATGATGGCGGTGCCATGGGCATCGTCGGCGCACACATAATGGCACTCGTGGCCACGGCTTTTCTGAAAGCGTACCCAGATGTCCGTCTGGATGTACTCCAGCAGGTGGCCAAGGTGAATCGAGCCGTTGGCGTAGGGCAGGGCACTGGTGACCAGGATCTTGCGCGGGGCGCTTGCGTTGTTCGACATATCGGCTCTGATATTTCCAGGAAAAACAGTCCCCGATTGTAGCCCTGTTGGAACATGACTGCACCCGGTCGGTGGGATCGGCAAATGGATCGCACACGACTGGTCGTCCTGCACTAGGCTGACACTGGACTCGCTGCCAAGGAGGCTCGCTTGGATCCGATCTTCTTCGACGCTCCTGATGCCCTGCTACGCACGGTGGTACTGGGCGTGCTGGGTTATGCCAGCCTGGTGATCCTGCTGCGCATATCCGGACGTCGCACCCTATCGAAAATGAACGCCTTTGACCTGGTCGTGACAGTGGCACTGGGCTCGGTGCTCGCCACCGTCATGCTCAGCAAGGACGTCACCCTCGCCCAGGGGGTGTTGGCTTTCGCGCTTCTCGTTGGCATGCAGTACCTCGTGACCTGGACCAGCGTACGCTGGCGCTGGGTACGGCGACTGGTCACCGGCGAGCCGGCACTGCTCTTCTTCCGTGGCGACTATCTGTCGAACGCCTTGGTGAAGGCTCGCGTGACCCGGGAGGAGTTGCGTGCAGCTGCCCGGGCAGCCGGAGTGGCCGATATCAGCGAGATCGAGGCTATCGTCCTGGAAACCGATGGCTCATTCAGCGTGCTGGGCCAGCGAGCAAGGAGCGATCGGTCTAGCCTGGAGGGAGTGGCAACGCCAGGGGCTGCCGAACGGCGCCCATAAGGTGTTGATTAGCGGATTAGCGTCTTTCCCAAGGCTGGTTTAGAATGTCTGCATCTGGTGGAGTTCATGGATTGAGCCTGCTAGATCTTTTCGCATCGCTCGTTACGCATCATCCATGAAACGATTGCTTTTGAGGATGATACGATGAAACTGCGACTCTCAGCTCTTTCCCTTCTTCTGATAGCTGCCCTGCTGGTGGGCTGCGGCACCAATGCCGTGGCGCCGCGCTATACCAGCGAAAATCCCGATATCATGCGGATCGGCAACGACCGCCCGGCGGATCCTGAACGAACTGTCGAGGATCTCGGCTCCTACTGCGTGGAAGTTACCGAGAGCTGGAATTCCCATGGCAGAACGCCAGACGGCCAGACCCTGTGGGCCAAGAACACCAGTCGCGCCGTTGTGCCTTGCGACTGAATCGGGGGTCACCTTTTATTGGTTCTGCATCAATAAAGGCTCAAGTAATTCCCACAAAGGCCGAAGTCTGCTTTATACGTGTGTGGAGCGCGCCGTTTCATTGATTCGGCACGTTCCCCATACAGCAAGTTTAAGCATATCTCTCGAGGGCCTATCAACGGTGCATTCAGACGCGGCCGAAAACTCTCCAGTTTCTGACAGTTCCCGCACACGCTGGATGGGAGTGGGGCATTCTCCTTCGAGGGACTCGGCCGAGGCAGCGCATGATGCGATAGCCAAGGCATTGGCGGGGCGCCAGCCCAAGGCGCTGCTGCTTTTTTGTTCCTCCTCGCATGACATGCAGGCTGTAGCTCTAGCCGCGCAATCTGAAACAAGTGAAGAAGTCGTGGTGGCCGGGTGCAGCACGGCAGGCGAGATATGCGGGCTGACCGCAGCATCGCGCAGCCTGGTGGCAATTGCACTTGGCGGTGAAGGCTTCGCCGTCCGCAGCAGCGTCGGCTTTCTCGAAGAGGGACCGCGAGAAGCAGGTCGCCTAGCGGCTCAGGCTCTCCTGGGTATCGAAAGTCCTCACAAGGCTCTGGTGCTGCTCAGCGAGGGCCTTGGCGGGCTGCGTACCGAGCTGATTCGGGGTGCCTACGGCGTGGCTGGTGCCTCGGTCCCTCTGGTGGGTGGCTGTGCCGGTGACGACCTTGCCTTGAAACAAACCTTCCAGTTGCATCGCGGCCAGGTGCTGACGCAGGCGGTCATCGGTATCGCGATAGGTTCCAATGCTCCCATGTCGGTTGCGGTAGGGCACGGTTGTCATCGCATCAGCGAGCCGGTTGTGGTTACCGAGAGCGACGGGACCTGGATCCAGCGGCTGAATGACGAACCAGCGCTCGACTATTTCCTGAAAGCCGTAAATGCTCCCGAAGAGGCGTATCACAGCGGGGACGCACTGCTGTACGGCGGGCTTGACCACATGCTGGGGCTGCTGCGTCCAGGGGGAGAGGAGATCCGCGCGACGGTGGGAGCCGATTATGTCGAGCGCGCGCTGCTGTGCGGGGACGTTCCCAAGGGCACCCTGGTTGCGATCATGAAAGGCACGGCGGAGTCGACCCTCATCGGTACTCAGCACGCGTGTCAGCGTGCCAGGGTATTATTGGGTGAGCATGAGGCCCTTGGTGTGCTCGCCTTCGAATGCGTCGCGCGCCTCTCGCTACTGAACCAGGCCGGCCTCGACTCTGGACTGAAAATCATTGCCGAGGCCTTTCCCCAGGCGGCGTTGGGTGGCTTCTATACGTATGGCGAGTTCGCTCGCGACAGCGGCTCGCGAGGCATTCACAATGCCACTCTGGCACTTCTGGTGCTGACATGAGCCTGTCTGCTCACGATCTTCAATCACCTCACCAACTGGTCGAATTTCTTACCGCCATCAGTCGATGCGAGAACGTTATAGAAGCTACCCGCACAGGGGCAGAGCTGATCGCGGAGGAGTTCGATGCCGAAGTCGGCGCGGTGATCAGCAACGGGAAGGTGGTAGCCGCCATTGGTTTCGGTCAGCAAAGCGTACCGGAATCATCGCTCAAGTCGGTGTCAACCGGTACCGGTCAGGCAACCTTCGAAACCGTTGGCCCATGTCATACTCTGGCTGCGGATTGGCATGCTGGCGTTGTTGGCAGGCTGATCGTGGCAAGATGCCAGGGAGGGTTCGGCTACGCTGAGCGGCAACTGCTGCTTGGCATGGCCGGTGCCTTCGGTCTGGCACTCGACATGATTACTGTCCTCGAGCGTCAACGGCGGGAGCAGAAGGTACTCGAGGTGCTCCTTGGCATTCAGCGTGCCATCTCGCATCGTGCACCGCTGCCTGACATCCTCGAAGCGGTGACCCAGGGAGCCAGCCAGGTGCTTCGCGGCCGGCCGGTTTCACTGTTACTCGAAGATGCTCAGGACCCCGGCTATCCGATCATGTCAGGGGCTGACCTCTCCTCGTCCACTGAGACGGCTCGTGCAACGGTCCATATTCATGGTGTAACAGCGGGTACCCTTGTCGTCGAAGTTGGTGATGAATTCCTGGACAACGAAAGTGACCAGGCACTTCTGAGCACCTTCGCCGAACATGCCAGCCTGGCACTCGCCGATGCGCGCAGCCTGGAGGAGATGCAGAAAGCCTTTCGGGATCCGCTCACGGGGCTGCCCAACCGCCGCCTCTTCCTCGATCGCTTGTCTCAGGTACTGCGCCACCACAAACCGGGCCAGCCCGGGCCCGCTGTACTCTTCATCGACCTCGACCGCTTCAAGGCCATCAACGACACCATGGGGCACGATGCCGGCGACGAATTGCTGTGTGATGTGGCCGAGCGAATCCGCAGCGTGATTCGTGCCGACTCGACGGCCGCACGCTTTGGCGGCGATGAATTTGCCGTATTGATCAATGAGGATTACCCCTCGCAAAATACGGCAGCCCATGTCGGCGAGCGCATCATCGAGGCGCTCAGGCAGCCCTTCAGTCTGAATGGTCAGTTGGCTTACATCGGCGGCACAGTGGGGGTCGCCCACGCCGAGGTTCCGGGCCTCAGGGCGGACGTTATGCTGCGCAATGCCGATATCGCCATGTACCGCGGCAAGGCTATCGGTCGCAATGTTGTCATCACCTATCTTCCGGCCATGGCGGAAGCGCTCCTTGAGCGCCAGACGTTGCAGACCCACCTGCAAAGTGCGCTTGCGCACGATGAGCTGCTACTGCATTACCAGCCCATTGTGGAGCTGGGCAGCGGGCGACCCAAGAGCCTGGAGGCGCTGCTGCGCTGGCAGCACCCCTCCCGCGGCCTGGTGCCACCTTCCGATTTCATTCCTCTTGCCGAAGAGACCTCAGCCATTGTCGAAATTGGTCGCTGGGTGTTGAACCAGGCGTGTGCTCAACTGGCAGAGTGGCACCATATCGACCCCAGCTTGACCATGAGCGTTAATGTATCGGCACGCCAGCTGCGTCACGGTACCTTCGCTGACGACGTTCAAGCCGCGCTGCGGCTAGCCGGATTGCCGGGTAGTGCGCTGACGCTGGAAATCACGGAAACAGCACTGCTCGAGGACGTGGAGCTGGCGCTTGCCACGCTGAGCACGCTCAAGGAGGTGGGCATATCCTTGGCACTGGACGATTTCGGTACTGGCTATTCGGCGCTGAGCCACCTGCGTGACTTCCCGGTCGACATACTCAAGATCGATCGTTCCTTCGTCTCTTCTGCGACCAGCATGACCGGAAATGACCGACTGGCCGCCATGGTCGTGAGTCTGGGCCATGCCTGTCGACTCATGGTCGTTGCTGAAGGTATCGAGCAGATTGAACAGCTTCAGCGCTTGCGTGAGCTCGGCTGTGACTACGGCCAGGGCTATCACTTCCTGCGACCCGCTGAACCGGCTGCCATCGAGGCCTTTCTCACAGTCTGGGCTTTGAAGCGGTGAAGCTGGCTGGGCCATCTGTCGGTCTGGCAGGAACATATTCCGGATATACAGGATATCGTGATCCCGTGAGGCGACGGTGAAGGAACAGCAGGGTTTTGTGTTGACCCGCCATTGGCGGGATACACACGCAGGTACCGAAGTTACCTTCTGGCTGGCGACCGATGCTGGCCCGTGCCATGTGCGTCTCCCGGCGCAGCCTTCGGTGGCCTTCATTCCCGTCGAGCAGCGCGTTCAGGCGGAAGTCCTGCTGCATGGCGAACGGGACGTCGAGCTGCGCCCGCTCAAGCTGCGTGATTTCCAGCAGCGCCCGGTGCTGGGGCTCTACTGCCGCCAGTATCGACAGCTGATGAATCTGGAGAAACGGCTGCGCGAGGCCGGTATCGATGTCTTCGAGGCGGATGTTCGTCCACCTGAGCGCTACTTGATGGAGCGCTATATCACCGCTCCAGTATGGTTCGCGGACCAAGAGACTTCCCGGAGTGCATTGATCGAGACCCAGCTCAAGCCGGCGCCTGAGTACCGGCCACGGCTCAGGCTGGCGTCCTTGGACATCGAGACCAGCGAGCGGGGTGATCTCTACTCCATTGCCCTTGAGGGCTGCGGTCAGCGCCAGGTCTTCATGCTGGGACCGGCGAATGGGGGGGAGGCAGCGTCGGGCGATGCGCCCGAGTCCCGGGACTTTTCCCTGCTCTACTGCGATGACCGCAAGGCGCTGCTGGTCCGATTGAATGAATGGATCGCACGGCACGACCCGGATGCGATCATTGGCTGGAACCTGGTGCAGTTCGATCTGCGAATCCTGCAGCGCCATGCTGAGCAGCTCGGCGTGCCGATAGTGATGGGCCGTGGCGGCGAGCCCATGGAGTGGCGAGCCCACGGTAGCAACGCCAACCACTTTTTCGCCTCGGCCGCTGGGCGGCTGATCATTGACGGTATCGAGATGCTGCGCCAGGCAACCTGGCGTTTCGCTTCGTTCAGCCTGGAGCATGTTGCCCAGGAGCTGTTGGGCGAGGGCAAGGCCATCGACAGCCCCTACCAGCGCATGGATGAGATCAACCGCATGTTCGCCGAGGACAAGCCCCGGCTTGCCCGTTATAACCTCAAGGATTGCGAGCTGGTCACGCGCATCTTTGCCAAGACCGAGCTGATCGATTTCCTGCTCGAGCGGGCCGCGGTGACCGGCCTGCCCGCCGACCGGAGCGGCGGCTCGGTGGCGGCATTCTCTCACCTCTACCTGCCGCGCATGCATCGGCTCGGCTACGTCGCCCCCAATCTTGCGCCACGCCACGGCGTGGGAGTGAGCGAGGAGAGCCCCGGCGGTTTCGTGATGGACTCACGGCCCGGGCTCTACGACTCGGTGCTGGTACTGGATTTCAAGAGCCTGTATCCCTCGATCATCCGCACCTTCCTGATCGACCCGGTAGGGCTGGTGGAGGGCCTTGGTGAGCCGGAGGAGGATAGCGTGCCCGGCTTCCGAGGGGCCCGTTTTTCACGCACGCAGCACGCCCTGCCCGGTATCGTCGAGCGGGTGTGGCAGGGCCGCGAGGCGGCCAAGCGCGACCGCAACGCGCCCCTGTCCCAGGCGTTGAAGATCATCATGAACGCCTTCTATGGTGTATTGGGTTCCCGGGGTTGTCGTTTCTTCGATCCACGGCTCGCCTCGTCGATTACCCTGCGCGGCCACACCATCATGCATCGGACGCGGGAGCTGATCGAAGAGAAGGGATATACCGTTATCTACGGTGACACCGACTCGACCTTCGTCTCGCTCGGCGGCCAAAGAAGCGAGGCGGAGGCCGGTGCCATCGGGCGTGATCTCGCTGCGAGCGTCAATCGCTGGTGGAACGAACACCTGGCATCGACCCTGGCTCTGGAAAGTAGACTGGAATTGCAGTTCGAAACCCACTACTGCCGCTTCCTCATGCCCACCATCCGCGGTGCCGAGCAGGGCAGCAAGAAGCGCTATGCCGGGCTGGTGCGCGGAGAGGATGGCGACGAGAGCATCGTCTTCAAGGGTCTCGAGGCGGTGCGCGCGGACTGGTCTCCACTGGCCAAGGTTTTCCAGCAGGAACTGTATCGTCTGGTTTTCACCCTACAGCCGCACCGCGAGTTCGTGAGGGACTACGTGCGGCGCACGCTGGCCGGTGAGTTCGATGAGCGGCTGGTCTATCGCAAGCGGCTGCGACGCAGGCTCGACGACTATCGTCGCAACGTGCCGCCCCATGTGCGTGCGGCGCGGCTGGCCGACGAATACAATCAGCAGCTGGGCCGGCCCAGGCAATACCAGAACGGCGGCTGGATCCGCTATGTGATGACCATGGCGGGTCCTGAGCCACTGGAAACACGGCGATCACCTATTGACTACCATCACTACCTGAGCCGGCAGCTGCAGCCGGTGGCCGATGCCATCCTTCCTTTCATTGGCGATGATTTCTCCGGCCTGGTCGACCAACAGCTGGGGTTGTTCTGACACTGACCGCGCCACCGTTCGTTGGCGGTGTTGCCTTCTGGCTGGCCCCTGGCTCGCACTATTGCAGCCTAGGAATCATTTCGTCCCTCCAGCATTTGCTTCCGCCTTGTCTTAATCCGTTCTTCGTCGAACGTAGCCCCGCTGGCCTCGTGGACTTCCTGCAAGAAGCGCCGGGGCCTGCCTCGCCATTTACCGCTTAGCACCGTGGCGATGGTCAAGGTCTCGAGAACCCAGCGTGTCTCTACCTCGTCGAGCTTGCCGAGTTGGCGTTGATGGCTGGGCCAGTCGATGTCCAGTTGCCTGTCGCTGACGTCGAAGGCATCAAGCAGTCGGGAGAGGAGATAGACGTGATTGGGGTGGGCATCCTGGTTGCGCATGATCATTTCGCCCATGCCCTGGAGGATCACTTCTCTCGCGGTATCGCCTAGCTGATCGAGGTCGGTTTCCAGGCGGTGCATCAAGGTTTCTATCGTATAGGGCCCGAGTGCCTGGACCTTGGCCTTGCGCATGATGCGCCAGGTGATGATGGCGTTCCAGATGGCATAGAGTGGCCCGGTAGCCAGCGGTAGCAACCCGCGCATTGCCATGCGGCCGAAGACACGCCTCAGCAGTACGCGCAGGATGAAACTGCTGACCCCGACCTTCATCCGGTACATGACGGAGATGGCAGCCAGCTTCCACCGGCCCATCTGGGCGTAGGGGTCGATGCCGTAGATACAGTGCCTGGGGCTGGGAAGCTCTAGCGCCACGCGTGACATGCCACTCAGCAGCAGTCGTGCGTGTTCGCTGTCCTGGAGCGGGATGCCGGCGACTTGGCTGGTCTTGGCGACGCCACGCAAGGCGTTCCAGTAGAGGAATAGGATTTCCACCAGGCTGACCATGCCCGCGACCACGGAGAAGCCGGCCCAGTAGGGTAGTTGCTCCATCAGGGTCATGTCTTGCATGCCATCGAGCATGCCCTGGCGCATGAACCACTCCATGCCGCCGATGATGCCCCCCGACAGGATTCCCGCGACAGCCGCCCAGGTTATCGCCCGGTTGTTTGCCCGCTTGAGCGCTTCCCGCTCTTCATTACTGCAATCCTGTGTTGGATAGCGGGCCCTGGGGTACTGTTTTTTCAGATAATCCGCTGCGCGGCGCTCGAGAATATTGGGCTCCGGAGAGTACTGCTGATCCGGGGGTTGGGAGGGTATGGATTCTGCCATTTGAAATAGGCCGCCGTCGGTTGGTTTCAAACTGCGATGCCTTGTCAATCAGGCTGGTTGCAGTCCGTTGGTTCAATTAACGGCTAGGCAGTTGGCGACATCTGGCACGCAGAGCCCCAGGGGCCGCTACGGTGCGGCCCCTGGTGTTGCGCCACTCAGTCGTCACGCCGCATGCAGTTGTCGTAAAACGCCACTGTGGCGGGCCAGTCAGTGAAGATGGCATTAATGCCCACATCCTGAACCAGCACGTCCAGAGTGATCAGCTTGTCGCCTTCCCGGCGTATGACATCCTCGGTGGTGTTGTGGTACCACTGGCCGCCTGCTGCCAGGGGGCCAGAGCGCTCCAGGGTCCAGGTCATCAGCTCGAGTCCCGCTTCCTTGGCACGCTCGGTATAGACCGAAGGGACGATCCGGCTGTCGTCTTCTCCGAAGCCGGGGTTCGAAGCCAGTAGCATCCAGGTCGGCGGGGCGATGGTGTGTACGCCCATCTCGACGAGCTCTTCCATGTTGGGCGACCAGCTGTCCGGGTCCGCGTGGTCGAAGTCGTCGTCGTTGTAGCGCCCGTCCAGGTAGTAGGCCTGTGCGCCGAATTCGGGTTCATTCTCGAGCCAGTACAGCACATCGTCGAGCAGGAAGGATTGGGCATAGACGTCACTGGCGGGGACACCGGCCTCCTTGTACTCATCGATCATCTTCTGGGCATAGTCTTCCTGAGAAAAGCCGTTGAAGGGCATCTCCACGCTGGGCTCCTTGAGCTCCGGCGTCATCTTCACGCCCAGGTCCTTGAACAGCGCAATGGTATCGGCGTGGCTCATCAGGGTGCCGCGGGTGGCGTAGAGATCCGAGCGCCAGCGGGGGTTGCCGTCAAGATACTCCTCGATGCTGGTAGCCTCCCGGTTGGCGCCTTCCATGGTGCCCTGAAGAGTGCGGAATTCGGCCAGGGTGATATCGCTGGTGCAGCACTGGATATCGGCGGCATTGGTCAACTCGCCGCTGTCCGGGTCGAACTCGGGAGGAACGCTGCACTTTTCGACGAGATCGGTCTCGACGATATTGGTGGTGTAGTGCAGGTCGCATTGGCCATGGCGACAGACCAGCTCGTGGTCGGCGGTAAAGGTGACGTCGCACTCGATGATGCCGGCGCCGCCCTGTGCGCCGGCTAGATAGGATTCCAGGGTGTGCTCGGGAAACTTGAGGGGGGCGCCACGATGGGCAATGGTCAGCTCGGAAGGCTGCCAGTCTGTGGTTTCTGCGGCGCAGCGCATCAGTCTCGACTTTAGCTCCCGTTCGCGGCTTGTCTCTTCACTCATGTCATTGACCAGGAACAGTGGGCGCGGACCAAGTGTCACGTTCTTGGCGGCTGCGACAAGGTCATCGTCCCATTCGGGGGCATTGGGGTCGTCGGCGTGGACTGTCAGCGTAAGCATCAGGCAGAGGAGTAGGGCAGTAAGACTGCCCAGCGGGGCCAGGGGTTTCTTGTTCATGGTATGTCTCGCTCGCTTCCTTGTTAGCGGTATGGGGACCCTCCACTGTCAACGCCGCGCATGACAAGCGTATGGCGGTGTGGAGACAGCCAAGGGAACCTTTACTAGCGTAGAAGCTTTGGCGGACTATGCGACCCATGGGCAGGACACGGCCTTCATATCGAGGGTCGCCAGGGTGAGATCAATACCTACGAACGCTGTTCGAAAAAGATTGACTGCAGTGAGAAAGCGATGCTATTTAGCGCTACCGGCAATATCTGCCGGAGCGATCATCGTAACTTCCGAGGGTTTGTGAACATGCCGCTGCGCCGCTGTTTGCCCATTCTGCTGGTGGCTCTCTTCGTCACCGGTTGTGCCAGCAACACCACCATTGCTCCACGTTACACAACAGACAACCCCGATCTCTTGAGAATCGGCGGTGACCGCCCATCCAATCCGGACGTGCGTACGGAAAATGCCGGCTCCTTCTGCGTCGAGATTACCGAACGCTGGAACGAGCACGGCAAGACGCCTGATGGCCAGGTGCTTTGGGCCAAGGACACCCTGCGCAAAGTGGTGCCTTGCCGCTAGGCGTCCTCAACGTCTGATGCTACAGCCAAGCCCGGTGCGTCTGCACCGGGCTTTTTTGATTTCCGGTCGGAACATTTCATGAACGTGACTCGAATATCAAACGTGTGTTTGAATATGGTGTGCCAGGCGCTACCCTGATCGTGGAAGGCCACTTTCTAAACTATGTTGTGTTGTCTAGTCTGCCGCTGGGGTGCATATCGACAGGCCGGGTCGCCGGTAAGGCAGGGGCGGGGGTACTACAGGGAGGTGGAAACATGAAGCCGGCGTTAATGATCTTGGTGACACTGCTGCTAGTGGGCTGCGGTGAACGATCCACCCCGGGGGATGAGGAACGTGCCCCGCGCGTCGTCAAGCTTGTCGAGGTGAGTGGAGACACCCACCTGCCAAGCCGGCGTTTCGTTGGCCGGGTCGAGGCACTGCGGACGGTGGACCTGTCGTTTCGTGTGGGCGGGCAACTGATTGAATTGCCTGCGACCCAGGGCGAGGTGATACCCGAGGGAGAGCTGATCGCGCGTCTCGATCCTGCCGATTATGAGCTGGCGGCAAGGCGTGCAGAGTCGGAATATCAACTGGCCAGTAGGGAAATGGAGAGAACCCGGCAACTGCTCGAGAATCAGTCCATCTCCCAATCCGCTTTCGATGAGATACGTACTACCTATGAGCTTGCCGCCGTGCAGCGCGACAGCGCACGGCAGGATCTCTCCTACACAACCATCAATGCCCCGTTCGATGCGCTTGTGACAAGGCGCCTGATCGAGAACCACAGCAATGTCCAGCCCAATACCGCCATCTTGCGTGTGCAGGATGTGACCGAACTGCGGGTTCGGTTCAATGTGCCTGAGTCGCTCATGCATTACGTGGTCGATCCCGAGCGCTTCGAGGTCGAGGGCGAACTGCTTTCCCTTCCCGGTGAGCGATTTCGCCTGGCGTACCGCGAGCATGTCACGGAGCCCGACGAGGTTGCCCAGACCTACGAGGTTGACTTCGCCATCGTCGATCACGACGCGGTAGCTGCATTCCCGGGCATGACGGTAGCCGTTACGGTGGCGCTGACCGATGCCGTCGAGCATGGTGCGTTGATGGTTCCGCTTGCCGCTCTGGACAAGGACAGTGAAGGCAATTTCCGGGTCTGGATCTACCGGGATGACGATCGGCGGGTCGAGCCGCGTAGCGTTCTGGTGGGTGAGGTGCATGGTGAGACGGTGCCGGTAGTGGCTGGCCTGCAGCCGGGGGAGCGCATCGTTGCGGCGGGTGCTCACCTGCTGCAGGAGGGGGAGCGCGTACGACCGATGGAAGAGTCGCTTTGACCGGGAGCAGGATATGGATATCGCCAGGACATCGATCGAGAGGCCGCTATATACATGGCTGATCGTCGCTATTTGCCTGCTGGGAGGCATCTGGGGCTTCAATAGCCTGGGTAAGCTCGAAGACCCTTCGTTCACCATCCCCAATGCCATCATCACTACCCCGTACCCCGGCGCGACCGCCCAGGAGGTCGAGGAGGAGGTCACCGAGCGCCTGGAGATGGCGATCCAGGAGCTACAGCAGATCGACGTGATCGAGTCGCTGTCGATGCCGGGCCGGTCCGAGATCGAGGTGGAGGTGGCCTCGACCTATCGTAGCCATGAGCTGCCGCAGATCTGGGATGAGTTGCGGCGCAAGGTCAACGATGCCCAGGCCACATTGCCGGAGGGGGCCTCGGCCTCGCGGGTCAACGATGACTTCGGTGAGGTCTATGGCATTTTCTATGCAGTGACCGCGGAGGGCTACTCTCACGACGAGATCCGGGATATCTCGCGCCTTCTTCAGCGCGAGGTGCTGACCGTGCCCAATGTGGCGAGGGTCACTACCGCTGGTGAAAGGGAAGAGACGATCTACATCGAGATTCCCAACGAGCGCCTGACCACACTGGGGATTCCGGTCGATCACGTCATCAACACCATTCAGACCGAGAACCGGGTCACCGACGCGGGCTCGATGCGTATCGGTGATGGTCATGTTCGTATTGTCGCCCGGGCCGGCGTGGATAGCGTGGCCAATATCGAGGCGATTCGCATCGGCCGGCCCGGTACCACAGAGCAGATATCCCTGGTCGATATCGCCAACGTCTACCGGCAGCCGGTTGAAGTGCCGGGGCATGTCATACGCCATAACGGCGAGCAGGCCTTCACCCTGGCTGTGGCGGGAGTGGCGGAAGCCAATATCGTCGAAGTGGGCAATGCCGTCGAGCGTCACCTCGAGTCGCTGGAAGGGCGCATCCCCCTTGGGGTCGAGCTTCACCCCATCTATGAACAGCACCATGTCGTCGATGATTCGATCAATGACTTCCTGATGAACCTGGCGATCTCGGTGACCATCGTGATTGCCGTCCTCTGCCTGTTCATGGGTTGGCGAGTCGGTATGGTCGTCGGCGCTACGCTGCTGCTCACGGTCTTGGGAACGCTGTTCTTCATGTGGATATTCTCCATCGAAATGGAGCGGGTCTCCCTGGGGGCATTGATCATCGCCATGGGCATGCTGGTGGACAACGCCATCGTCGTGGCAGAAGGCATGCTGATCAACATGCAGCGTGGCAAGTCCGTCAAGGAGGCTGCCAGCGAGGCGGCCCGGCGAACCCAGGTCCCTCTGTTGGGAGCCACCGTCATCGGTATCCTGGCCTTCTCCGGCATTGGCCTCTCCGACGATGTCACCGGGGAATTCCTGTTCTCGTTGTTCGCGGTGATCGCGATCTCGCTGCTGCTGAGCTGGGTGCTGGCCATTACCGTCACCCCCCTGTTCGGGCATTACCTATTCCGCGGCGCCGATATCGAGGATGAGAGTGATCCCTATGATGGCCTGGTCTATCGCCTTTATGCCCGTTTCCTGATCGCCGCGGTGCGTCTGCGTGTCTTGACCGTGGCGGTCCTGGTTGCACTTACCGCAGCCTGCATCTGGGGGTTTACCTTTCTGTCGCAGTCGTTCTTCCCCGACTCGAATACGCCGATATTCTACGTCAATTATCAGCTGCCCCAGGGCAGTGATATCCGTGCCACGCAGCGTGATGCCGAGGAAATCGAATCCTACCTGCTGGACAAGCCTGGCATCGAAGCCGTATCGACGTTCATCGGTCGCGGGGCGACCCGGTTCATGTTGACCTATGTTCCCGAGCAGCCCGACCCTGCCTATGCCCAGTTCGTCGTGAGGGCAGAGAGCCTTGAGCGAATCGCTGAACTCGACCCCGAAATCGATGCCGAGTTGCAGGCGGCTTTTCCCGCGGCGAGAGTCAGAACCGAGCGTATCCAGTTCGGTCCCGGGGCAGGGGCGCAGGTCGAGGCGCGTTTCCACGGCAGCGACCCTGCCGTCTTGCGTGGGCTGGCCGATGAAGCCGAGGGCATCATGCGCGCCAACCCCGCTCTGGTCGACGTGCGTCATGACTGGCGCGAGCAGGAGACGGTGGTTGTGCCCACCTTCAACGAGGAGCGCGCACGAATGGCCGGCGTCAGCCGTGACGAACTGGCCCAGACCCTCGAGTTCGCCTCTTCCGGGGTGCGTGCCGGCACCTATCGGGAAGGCGACAACCTTATCCCGATCGTGGCACGCCCGCCCGCTGGCGAACGCCATGATGTCTCGCGGCTGATCGATCGCCTGGTCTGGAGCAATGCCGAACAGCGCTTCATCCCCATTGCCCAGGTGGTCGATGCCTTCGAGACTCAGAGCGAGGAGGCGCAGATACATCGCCGCAACCGGGTGCGGACGCTGACGGTACAGGCGGAGCCGGCACAAGGGCAGACATCGGCGGGCGCGCTGTCGGCGGTTCGCGGCGACATCGAGGCCATGACGCTGCCGCCGGGCTATTCGCTTTCCTGGGGCGGTGAGTACGAGAACTCGACCGACGCCCAGGAATCATTGGCCCGTCAGCTGCCACTGAGTTTCGTCGCGATGCTGCTGGTATCGATACTGCTGTTCGGCAAGTTGCGCCAGCCGCTGATCATCTGGCTGGTGGTGCCGATGTCGATCTGCGGCGTGGTGATCGGGCTGTTGCTGACCGGGCTGCCATTCTCGTTCACGGCCCTGCTGGGCATGCTCAGCCTGTCGGGTATGCTGATGAAGAACGCCATCGTATTGGTGGATGAGATCGATGCCCAGATCCAGTCCGGCAAGGAGCGCCTGGGAGCCCTGATCGATGCCAGCATCAGCCGCCTGCGCCCCGTGGCACTGGCGGCGGGCACCACAAGCCTGGGCATGCTTCCGCTGCTGGCCGATGCCTTCTTCAACAGCATGGCGGTGACGATAATGGCAGGCCTGGCCTTCGCGTCGCTGTTGACGCTGATCGCCGTGCCGGTGCTCTACTCGCTGTTGTTCGGCATTCCCTATCGCCGTGCCAGTTCCCCCGACGAGGAAGGGGAAGCGGCCGAATCCGGGGCGTGATATGCCGGCCTGGCGAAATAAAATACATCCGTCGCGTCGGTGGGCACACAGGTGCTTCTGCCGGGTTGGAGGTGGGGGCGCAGAATCGGCTCCATGCCCTTGAGTACCTGTACCGGTAGCGCCGAGGTGAAACGGAAATTGTCCGATTCACTGCCCGCCACATAGGCGGTGAGCGTGCCGAAATGGTTGTCACCGAGATAGAACACGAAGGTTGCGGTGCGGTTGCGTGCCCTGGAGTCGATGACCTGGCCGCCTCGGGCCACGGTCTCGATACGGTTATTACCGGTGCCGGTCTTGCCGCCCAGGGGCAGGGGTGTTCCATCCTCCAGCGTAAAGCTGCCCTGCAGTCGCCGGGCGGTGCCCCCATCCACCACGCTGGAAAGCGTTTCTCGTAGCGTTGCAGCCACCTCCGGCTCCATGACCTGATGGGCGAGTCGGTCGGAGGGTTGGAAGCGAGTTTCGTAAGGCGTATCCGCCGCGAAATGCAGGTCGTCGATGCGCAGGGTCGGTAGCCGCACACCGTCGTTGAGGATTATTCCCACCAGTTCGGCCAATGCCGCTGGGCGATCCCCGGACGAGCCCACCGCAGTGGCCAGCGAAGGTACAAGGTGCTCGAAGGGGTAGCCCAGGCGCTGCCAGCGCTGATGGATGTCGAGGAAGGCCTCGACTTCCAGCATGGTGCGGATACGCACATCCCTGGCGCTGCGGTGACGGGTCCTGAACAGCCAGTCATAGACTTCCTGGCGCTCCTGCTGGCTGGCGGCGGCAATATCAAAGAAGCTCCCCTCGGGGTTGTCCAGCAGATAGCCGAGCAGCCACAGCTCAAGGGGGTGGACCTGTGCAATATAGCCCTGGTCCGATAGCGAGTAGTTTCCTGGTGCGTGGCGCTCATAGAGGGCGTCAATCGGGAGTTCGCTGCGCTTCGTGGTGGCGGGGAGCCACTCGGCGAGAAAGGTGGCAAAGGCGATGCGGTCGGCCTCGGGGAACAGGTATCGGTGAACCGCCGCCAGTCGTGGCGCGGTAATCCTCAGGCCGCCGAGGAAGGCCTCCAGGCGCTCCTCGGTATCCAGGTCACGATACTTCAGCCAGAAACGCTGCAGGAATACCCGCCCTTCGCGGTCGGCAAAGCGTTGCAGGTATTCCAGTCGGCGAGGGTCCCGGTCATCGTCGAGCAACTGGCTACGATGTTCATTATGGTGCGTGCTGTAGCGAACCAGATCCCGCAGCAGGCGAATAAAGGGCAGGTTGAGCGACTCGCGCATGGCTTCTTTCAGCGTCGGATTACGGCTGTTGTCTTCACGCCGGAAATTACTGAAGGTGTGGCGCCCGCCGCCGGTGAAGTAGGCTTCGCTGGGGCTGGCGGAATAGCGACGCTCCATGGCAGCATCCAGCAGTTCCGCCAGGGAGAGCTCGGGCTGGCTGACCAGGCTATCGACGACCCAGCGACTGAGAACGTCCTGGCGATCCAGTTCCACCTGGCGCAGCGATTCTGCCGATTCACCGGCATAGCGCCGGTGGAGTTCGGCAATGACTTCAAGATAGGTGGCGAGAACCCTGAGCTTGGCGGTGGAGCCGAGTTCCAGCTTGCTGCCCTCGTTGATGTCGAAGGGCTGGCCGGTGTTGTCGGTCTGTACCCGAACGCGGAAGCTGTCCTCGCCGCGCTCATAGAGCGTGAAGCTGTAGCGCACCTCTCGGGTCTTTTCCGGTGCCAGCAGGCGGTCGCCGAACAGGCCGATCTCGCTGGCGAACTCTGGGTCGGCCAGGCGATGAAGATAAGCCGTAACCTCTTCCTGTAGCGCACCATGCAGCGTTGTCCGGGCGCTGAGATCGAGCCTGTCCAGGTCGTAGAATGACTGCCCCAGGAGATTGCCTAGCCGACCGCGGGCCGTCTGCAGGCCCTTGTCCTGATCGATCCTCTGGCCTGGCGGATCGCGTCTGAAGTCGCGGAAAGTCAGGCGCTGCTCGAGAGCGGTGTCACGCAGTGCAGGGGAAATAACGCCTTCGTCGGCCAGGATCCTCAGGTAGCTGTCGGTGAGCTGTTCCAGCCCCGAGCGACCTCCGTTGAGGTACCAGGAGGGCCGTCTCTGAGCAATCATCAGAGCCACGATCTGCCGCAGAGCCAGGCCTTGCTGCGCCAGGTCATCACCGGCATTGTCGCCGCCCGAGAGCGTTCGATTGAAGGTATCGAACTCTTCGCCGAACCACACCCAGAGCGCATCCCCGATACCGTGAACCTCTCCGTATCCCGGAGCGGCTGCCAGTGGCACCGAATTGATGTAGTCCAGCGCCACGTCCTGGCGCGCAGACAGCGTCTGGGGGCCATGCATATAGCTGCGCACGCTGGCCGATATCATTTGGCGCAGCTTCTCCATGGGGGATCCGGTCAGGCCGCCAGGTGAATGGCGGTACTTCTCCAGTTGGGTGGCAAGAGTGCTGCCGCCGGAAGACTGGCCGGTGACATCCAGTGCCCTGCCGACCTGGGATACGGCGGCCATGGTGAAGCGTGGCCAGTCGACGGCTGGATTGGCATACGGCGTGCTGTCATCGAGCAGGTGGCGATTCTCGATGAACAGCAGGACCTGCAGCATCAGCGGTGGGACGTCTTGAAACTGGGGGTAGTGACGCTGTGGATGACGAAACGCATACAGGGTTTCGCCGCGACATTCCTGCAGGGTCAAGCCGGCCTGTGTCTTCTCGATGTAGGGCGGGAAGAACCCGCGTTTGGCATAGTCCAGCAGCGGGGGGGAGAAGCGTGCCTGCTGGGTTATCTCGTAGCCTCTGCTCAGCAGGCGTGACTCGATAGTGGGCAGCTGTGTATAGCCCAGGCGCTGGTCGAAGGGACCATGGCTGGGAAAGTGTATACGGTCACTCTTTCCCGGTGCCAGGGTGTAGCGCAGCGTGCCGGCATAGCGAGAGAGTTCCTGGGCCTGGAAGTGGGAGGTGCGCGCCTCAGCCACAAGAAGGGTGGCCAGAGTCACGGCAAAAAGGGCCAGCAGTACCGTCAACACGATATAGAGTAGCCGGTGAGACCTGGCCGGCAAGGCGGGGGGCGCCAGCGGTGGCTCCTCGATGAAGAGGGATTTTTTCCGACCTGATGAATCTCGTTCGTCCCAGGACGCAGCGGATGAGTTCCGGCGTGACGAACCCTCTTGCGGTGCCATACGCCCCTCCCTCTACCTTTTATACCCCGCTATCTCTTCTTGTAGCCTAGAACGCTGAGAGAAATACAGTAGTTTTACCAACGGTAAAGGCATGCATTTCCCAGGCAGGGGAGCCACCCCCCTCACGGGTTGCCCGAGAGGAGAAGCCAGACGACAAGCCATAGGGCTCAGGCGCCGCGATAGATACCGAAGTGGGTCAGGCCTCGGTCAAGCAGGTGCAGGACTTGCATCCGGCTCATCACGCCCTGGTCACAGTAGAGAAGGTAGCGGCGGTCGGCGGGGAGTGTCTCGGCCTGTGCTTGCAGTGCGTAGAAGGGAATCTGAAGGCATTCGACACTGGGTAGCGTCAAGGGGGTCGTTTCGCGCTCGGTGTCGGGGCGGATATCGATCACGCTGACATTTTCTTCCTGGGCCAGCGCCTGTGCGCTCTGCACGACGAAGAGTGGGGCTTCCGCCTTGGGAGCCACTTGCTCCAGCAGTCGTTCGGAGCGTGTCAGGGTGACATGGTCGATGGCAGCATCGAGTACGCTGAAGTCGAAGTGTTGTTCGGCGGCCACGACGCGGGAACGTTGGGCCTGGGTATTTGGGCGCTGAGAAATCGCCCCACAGACTTCCGGCATCACCTCAGCGAAACGGGCGGTACCAATTCGGCGGGCCGTGTCGATGATGTCCTGCTTGTCCTCGGCGACCAGCGGGCGAAGGATCGGTAGGGCACTTGCCTCGTCGATCAGGGCCAGGTTGGTCAGGCTCTGGCTGGATACCTGGGCTATGGCATCGCCGGTAACCAGCATGGGTATGCGGGCGCGGGCCGCGATGCGACTGGATGCCCGCATCATCATCCGCTTCAGGACCACGCCGATCAGGCCGTCGGGAATGCTGCGCTGAAGCTCGGCGACGACGCCCTCGAACGGTACCGAAAAGAAGTGTACCCGGTGCGAGCGGCCATAGGCTTGCCACAGGTGGTGGCAGACCTCGCGTACGGCCTGTTCATGACCGGCCCCACCTAGATCGAAGAAAAGGAAATGGGTCTTGACCCCGCGCCGTATCATCTTCCAGGCGGCGACAGGAGAGTCATAGCCACCAGAGATCAGCGTCATCGCCTGTCCCTGGACACCCAGCGGATACCCGCCGAGACCGGGACGACGGTGACGGACTATCCGCAGGCGGTTGTCGATGACATCCACACGCACCTCCACATCCGGGCGGCCGAGATTCACTCTGGCACTGGGCACGGCGTCCAGCAGGGCTTGCCCCAGGTGCCGCTCCATCTCTTCGGAGGTGAAATCGTGCCGGCCCCGGCGTTTCACGGTGACGCGAAAGCTGCGGTCGACCAGTGACGCCTGCCAGGCTGCCAGCAAATGCTGGGCGGTATCGTTGAAGGAGAGGAGAGGCAGTTCATCGACGCGCTGCACCTCGTGTATGCCCGGGATACAGGTCAGGGCGTCCTCCACCTGTCGGCCCCACTCCACGGTCGCCATTTCCGGCAGCCTGACATGCAGCGCGTCCCAGCTGCCTTCCACCCGAATGTCATTACCCAGGGGGCGCAGCACATTGCGGACGTTGCTGACCAGGCAGCGGGTCATCTGTCGCCGAACGGAGCGTGACTTGATGGTGATCTCGGGAAATAGCTTGAGCAAATAGTACATCGGTGGGTGCTTGTAAAAGAGGTGTCAAATCAATTGTCTGCCCATTATATCAGGGCCCGGCCCCAGGTTGCAGAAAGGCTCCTGAGCCTGTGGCGTCCTAAGAAGATGCCCGGCCAGGGCCGGGCATCAGGCGATGGGAGGGGGCGTGGCTCAGTAAAGGGCCTGCTCCTCACTGACCACTTCCTTCAGCAGTTCAAGAAACAGCTTGTCGGCTTCGGAGTGATCGGCGGGGTCTTCGGGAATGTGGACGCTGGTTGTGTCGGAGATTTCGTTGGCGATACGTGACACGACGCCCTCCTGGCTCTCTTCGCCGAGGTGACGCCGCGCAATGGCAAGCGACTGCTCGAGGATTTGCGGCTCCTGGAGCATTTTCTTGATGAATCCGCGTAGTTCGTTGATCACGCGTGTTTTCTGGATTTCCGATGCGGACATGGCGGCCTCCTCAAGATGATAGCCGTGTCGGGTATGGGGTGACGATAGCATGTTTGATGGCAGACGGGAGAGGGCCAAAGCGCCTGCCCTGAGTCAAGGGCGGTAAGTGTTGGGGTAGCGTTTACACGGAATGTGTTGGACAAAACGACGACCTCAGTTACGCTACCTTACAAAGTATGCGGCTATCACAAAGAAGACTGATCGGCTCTCATCTAGGCGGTTGATATCAGATGATACTGAAGTGATCCACATAGGGCATCCCGGGTGTGCTGAAATCAGTGCCTGGAAAGAAAGAGGCTCATGGCATGATGCGGTGAATGCCTGTGATAGCAGCCATGTATATGGCCGAGTAAACAGCTCGCAGGAGTAGGCATGATGTCAGTCGTTGGCATGATGTCAGTGATAGAACAGGTTTCGAAAGGGAATCGGGAAAGGATGCACCACCCGCACAGCCGGGTGAGCCCCGAAATAACAATAATATACAACATATTTCTAGCCGGACAATGCTCGCACGACGGGCGTCCGATCTCATGAAAAGGGAACACCATGAAAATGAAAACCGACCTCTTCCGTCCCCGTCGACTGGCCAAGGCCATCATGCTGGGCTCATCGTTGACGCTCCTTCCGATTACGGCTGCCGTGGCGCAGAGCCTGCCCCCGGGTATGGCAGCCCCGGGCTCGGCCGACCTTCAGCAGGTGATACGTCAGGCCCTCACTACCAACCCTGAAGTTCAGGCAGCCTGGAATGGCCTGAGCGCCGCCGGTCACGATGTTGGTGTGGCTCGCGGCAACTACCTGCCAAGTATCGATGTGGCCGCCGGCATAGGGCGCGAATATACCGAAGGGGATGGCCGCGGCAGCTACGATACGGATTTCGCTGAACTGACACTCAGCCAGATGATCTACGACGGCTTCGCCACGCGTAGCGAAGTCGAGCGCCTGGATCGTGCCAAGCTGGTGCGCTACTACGAGTTGCTGGGAGCGAGCGAGAACGTGGCACTGGAGGCGGCGCGGGCCTATCTGGATGTCAATCGTTATCGGGATCTGGTAAGGCTGGCTCAGGAAAACTATGCCGAGCATCAGCGGGTCTTTGACCAGATTGAGGAGCGGGTGCGCTCCGGCGCCGGTCGTGGGGTCGATCTCCAGCAGATCTCCGGTCGATTGGCGCTGGCTGAGTCCAACCTGATGACCGAAGCATCCAACCTGCACGATGTGACGTCACGATATCAGCGGATCGTGGGGTCACTGCCTGCCGAGAATCTGGCGCCAGCGCCGCAGCTCGACGACCGCCTGCCGCCTTCGGTGGCCGACGCGGTCAACATGGCCTTCGAGGGTAATCCCGACTTCCATGCCGCCATCGAGAATATCGAGGCGTCACGGGCCGAACAGGCTGGCACCCGAGCGGGCTTCCAGCCGCGGCTGGATCTGCGTGGCCGAACCGGCACCAATAATGAAAGCGGCATTGCGGGCCGTCGGGACCAGCACAGCATCGAGCTGGTGGCGAGCATGAACCTCTATCGTGGTGGCAGTGACCTTGCCTCCTTCCGTGCCGCCAGCGATCGTGTCGAGCAGTCGGTCAACCTTCGTGACAAGGCGTGTAACGATGTCAGGCAGACCACCCAGATTGCCTACAACGACACGCAGCGCCTCCGCGAGCAGATGCAGTACCTGAACGAGCACCGCCAGTCCATCGATCGCGTTCGCGGCGCCTACCAGCAGCAGTTCGATATCGGTGAGCGTACACTACTCGACGTGCTGGACAGCGAGAACGAATACTTCGAGGCCAGCCGTGCTTATGTGAACGCCGAATATGACGTCGTGCTTGCCGATGCCCGCACCCTGGCGGCCATGGGGCAACTGATGCAGGTTCTGGGTGTGGCGCGCGACGACATGCCGAGCCTGGCCGAGATGGGCAGCGACGGCGTCGAGCTCGACCCCAGCGTGATCTGCCCGGTGGAGGGCCCGGCCGGCTTTACCCTGGCCGACCTGACCGGTGGCGTGACTGCCCCTGCGCCCGTCCGGGGGCCGGATGTCACCCTGTCGGCCGACGCCCTGTTTGCCGTAAACAGCGCCGACCTTACCCCCAACGCCAGAAACGAGCTGGATGCGCTGGTCACACAGATTCGTGACCGGGAAAATCTTGGTGGCGTCTTTATCGCCGGCCACGCCGACAGCACCGGTACCGACGCCATCAACGATCCTCTGTCACAGCGCCGAGCCGATAGCGTTGCCGACTACCTGGTCAGCCAGGGTGTCCCACGCAACCTGATCGAGACGCGGGGGTACGGCTCACGCCAACCCGTGGCCAGCAACGACACCGCGCAGGGTCGTCAGCAGAACCGCCGTGTCGAGGTGACCCTCGAAACACGTCAGGAGAACGCCAGCCGACTGCAACAGCAAGGAGGGCAGGAGGAAGCCGTGTTCGGCAGCGTGCCGAACCCTGCAGTGCAGGCTCCGGAAGCGGTTGAGCAGGCGGTGGAGGCAGTCTCGGACATATATGCCAGCATTCCGCTGGAAGTGGTAGAGTTCGAGCGCGCCGAAACGGCATCTGTCGTGCCCGAAAATGCCGTTTTTCTGCAGGTGGCGGCGCTGTCACACGAGGCGTCGGCGCTTGGCCTGCGTGATGAGCTGAGCCGGGCGTTGGAGCGTCCTGCTACACTCGCCAGCGGTGCCGGCCTGCATCGTGTGCGCCTGGGGCCGGTCGACTCTCGCGAACTGGATGAGCTTCAGGCTCGACTTGACCAGATGGGATATCACGATGCCTATGCGGTGCGTGGCTAGGGACGAGCAACCCACTCCCTATGAGCCCGGTTACGGCCGGGCCATTGCCTGATGTCAGGCCGCACGTACGCTGCGGCCTGCATTGTTCCCGCTTTCGCTAGAGGTGGCTGTGACCCGACAGGAAAAACTTGAACCGGCGCCGGAGTCGGCGCGGTCCGCAGTGCGAGACGAGCTGCTCGCCTGTCTGCAAAGTATTGCCCTTGCGCATGACCATGGTGTCACGGCCGAATCCTTGACCGCAGGTCTGCCCCTGGAGGATGGCAGGCTGACGCCTGGCGTCTTTCCTCGCGCTGCCAGCCGTGCAGGCATGACGGCGCGAATCGTCAAGAGCCGGCTGGTGCAGCTTAATCCTGCCCTCTTCCCCGTCGTCCTGCTGCTCGAGCCGGGTCGTGCCTGCGTGCTTGTCGCCCTGGATATCAAGACACGCCAAGCCCAAGTCATCTTCCCCGAACTGGGGGATGCCGTCACCGAAGTTAATCTCGATGGCTTGCTCAACAGCTACAGTGGCCAGGCCATCTATGTACGTCCGCGGTTCCGTTTCGACGAGCGCGGCCCGGAAGTGAAGAAGCAGCGGGCTCGCCACTGGTTCTGGGGTGTCATTCGAGAGAATCGCAAGCTCTACCGTGATGTCATTATCGGCTCCTTCCTGATCAATCTCTTTGCGGTGGCAATGCCGCTTTTTGTACTCAATGTCTACGATCGAGTGGTGCCCAACCAGGCGACGGAGACGCTCTGGGTGCTGGCAGCCGGGATCTTCGTCGTGCTCTGCTTCGACCTGGTGCTGCGCCTGATGCGCAACGCCTTCGTTGATCTTGCTGCCAGTCGGGCCGACGTAAAGCTTTCCTCCTCCATCATGGCCCGGGTACTGGGCCTGCGCATGGAAGCCCGGCCGGCTTCCACTGGCTCCTTCGCAGCCACGCTGCAGTCCTTCGAATCGGTTCGGGCGTTCATCGGCTCAGCAACGGTGGTCTCCCTGGTCGACCTGCCGTTCGTGCTGCTGTTTGCCGGCATCATTGCACTGATCGGCCCGCCATTGGTGCTGCCCGTGATTGTCGGCATCCTGTTTGTCCTGCTCTATGCCATGGCGGCCCAGGGCAAGCTGCATGAACTTTCCGAAACCACATGGCGGATCGGTGCGCAGCGCAATGCCACGCTGGTGGAGTCGATCTCGCACCTGGAAACCGTCAAGACTCTGCGTGCCGAGAGCCGTATCCAGGGATCCTGGGAGAAGGCGAGCGCCTTTCTGTCGCGCACCGCGGCTCAGTTACGCCTGGTCAGCTCTTCGGTCACCAGCGTGGCGCAATGGGCGCAGCATAGCGTCGCCGTCTGCGTGATCATCATCGGCGTCTACCTGATCATCGACGGACAGCTGACCCAGGGGGGGCTGATCGCCGCCTATCTCCTCTCCTCTCGGGCCATGGCGCCGGTCAGCCAGGCAGCGGCGCTGTTGGCGCAGTATCACCAGTCATCCACGGCCTTGCAGTCGCTCAATGGGGTGATGGAGCGGCCGGTGGAGCGGCCGGAAGGCAAGCAGTTCATCAGCCGGCCCGTTATTCGCGGTGAAATCCGCTTCGACAAGGTGACGCTGCGCTATCCGGATGAAGAGCGCGATGCGCTGCGCGATATCTCGTTGAAGATCGAGCCTGGTGAGAAGGTAGCGCTGCTGGGCCGTGTCGGATGTGGCAAGTCGACGTTGAACAAGCTGATGCTGGGCCTCTACCAGCCCACCGGCGGAGCCGTTCTGGTCGATGGGGTGGACATTCGACAGTTCGACCCTATCCAGTTGAGGCGCCATATCGGCTATGTACCCCAGGATGTGAGCCTCTTCTTTGGGTCGCTGCGTGACAACGTGGTGGCGGGCGGCGGTAGCGATGGGGTGGACGACGAAGCACTGCTGCGTGCGATCGAGCTGGCCGGCCTGCAGGGCCTGGTCAACTCACACCCCCACGGCGTGGACCTGCAGGTGGGCGAGCGCGGCCAGTCGCTATCCGGCGGCCAGCGCCAGGCCGTTGCCATTGCCCGGGCGCTGGTTCACGACCCTCAGATACTGCTGCTGGATGAGCCGTCCAGCGCCATGGATCATGCCAGCGAAGAGACCTTCAAGGCGAACCTGAAGACCTATGCCAAGGGCAAGACCATGGTCGTCGTCACTCACCGAACATCGTTGCTGTCGCTGGTCGATCGCATCATCGTCATCGACGCCGGCAAGGTGGTCGCTGATGGTCCTCGCGACAAGGTGGTCGAGGCCTTGCGCAAGGGACAGATCGGGAGGGCAAGCTGATGGCTAAGCAGAAGGGACCCACGGCCGAACAGCAAGGCTTCGAGGCAATCGGACGGTTTTCCGAGGTGGGCGGCAAGCCGTTTCGGCCGTTCATCGATCGTCTCTTTTCCCGGCGGGTCACATCGGCTCACCTCAATCGTGACTGGGCCAGCGACGCCGACTGGGCGCGCATGCAGCAGGACCCGATTCGAGCGCGGGCCTTCCTCTACACCTTTGCGCTTGCCGTGGCGGCGCTGATCACCTGGTCATACTTCGCCTCCATCGACGAAGTGACGCGTGGCACCGGGCGGGTAATACCCTCAAGCCAGCTGCAAAAGGTGCAGACCTTCGACGGCGGCGTGGTGCAGGAGATCCTGGTTCGGGAAGGACAGCTGGTGGAGGCGGGTGAGGTGCTGATGCGCATCGACCCCACCCGCTTTGTGGCCACTTTTAGAGAGAACCGGGCCCAGGCCCTGACGCTGAAAGCCCGCGCCGAGCGCCTGCGCGCGTTGATCACGGATACCCCGTTCGATCCCGATGAGGAATTGCGTGTCGAAGCACCCCATATCGTGGCTCAGGAGCGGGAGGTCTACGAGAGTCGCCGCGAAGAGTTGCGGGAGCAGGAAAGCATACTTCGTGACCGCATCCGCCAACGCGAAGAGGAGCTCAACGAGGCAAAAGCACGGCGGGATACCGCCCAGCGCGAGGCAAACATGGCCGGACAGGAATTGAACCTGACCCGGCCCCTGCTGCAGTCCGGTGCTGTCTCCGAGGTGGATATTCTAAGGCTGGAACGTGAGGTCTCGCGGGCCACCGGTGAGCGCAACCAGGCGGCATCGGCTGTGGCTCGGCTTGAAGCAGCGGTAGAGGAGTCGCGAACACAGCTGCGTGAAGTAGGTATCGAGAGGCGAAGCGACTGGCGTAACGACCTGGCCCAGACCATGGGCGACCTCAATGCGCTGGATGAGTCCAGCGCCGGACTCGAGGATCGGGTGCGGCTGGCGGAGGTGCGATCCCCCGTGGCTGGCGTGGTGCAGCGCCTGGCGATTAATACCATCGGTGGGGTGGCCCAGGCCGGCCAGGAAATCGTGGATATCGTGCCCAGCGATGACCAGTTGCTGGTCGAGGCGCGAATCGCTCCACAGGACATTGCCTTCCTGCGCCCCGGTCAAGCCGCAACGATCAAGCTGACCGCCTATGACTTCGCCATCTATGGCGGCCTGCAGGCCGAATTGGACCATATCAGTGCCGATACCATTACCGACGATGATGGCAATACCTTCTACCTGGTCCGCGTGCGGACGGTCGAGGGCGAGGAACTCGCAGATGAACTGTCGGTGATACCCGGCATGACCGCCCAGGTCGATGTCATGACCGGCAAGCGTACCGTTATGCAGTACCTGCTAAAGCCCGTTCTTCGGGCATGGAGCGACTCTATGGGAGAGCGTTGATGGCACATTTCTTCGTTTGTCACGGGCGCGACGAGATTCCTCGCTGGCGCATGGCATTTCCCGAATCCAGCAGGGTGGGGCCGACCCAGGCCCTGGAGCGGGTAGGGCAGGGCGATCTGGCATGGGTCATGAGCAACCTCGACGGCTGGGAGACGCTGGTGCGGAACCTCGTGAACCGAGGCGCAGTTCTGGTCGTGCTGAGCTACTCCCCGGCCCCCGCGGAAGCCTCACTCGCCCTGAATGCCGGCGCCCGCGGCTATGCCCACGCGCTTTCCCCTGCGGTGCTGCTGCAGCAGGTGGCGCTGGTTACTACCAACCAGGGCATCTGGGTATTGCCCGAGCTGTTGAATAGCGTGGTAGCAGGAACCTTCAAGGCACTGGGAGGCCATGCGCGCATGCACGGCGATACCCTGGCGGCGTTGACCGAACGGGAGCGAACAGTGGCTCTCGCCGTGGCCGAAGGCAAGAGCAACAAGGTCGTCGCCCGAGAACTCGATATCACCGAACGTACCGTCAAGGCGCATCTGGGAGCAATTTTCCGCAAGCTTGGCCTCCGTGACCGCATGCAGCTGGTGCTGCGGCTTTCCCAGCAGGAAGTTGGCATTGCTGATCATAGTCACTGATTTTCCGCGTCTATTTGCGTTACTTTCCGTTACCCCGCCCGACCGTCGTGTCGGGCGTTTCTCATCCAGGCCCTGTCCATCGGTCCAATATCAATGCAGTGCTTCGTAACCTAGTGTGACAGCATAAGCCAGTAATGGGCCGGCCTTTGGTAATCGGCCGATCTCGTTCAGGCGTTGATAATGATCAAGTCCGCAGGGAGTCACCACATGAGCATTGCTACTGTCGTATCAATTTCCGGTCAGGCCTGGGCGCGAGACGCCGATGGCAACATGCGTGAGCTACGTGTGGGTGACACCCTGGCAGAGGGGGAGTCGCTGGTCACGTCCGATAACGGTCGCGTCGAGCTCGATTTTGCCGACAGCCTGGATCCAACCGTTATCGAAGGTGGCCAGGTCGTCGCCATGACGCCTGAACTCGATGCCGACCTGCCTGTGGACATGGGCGAGTTCAGCGCCCTAGACGAAGACCTGGAAGCCTTGCTGGCCGCCCTGGAGGACGACGAAGTCGACCTGCTCGAAGTGCTTGATGCCACTGCGGCCGGCGCCGGCCCGGGTGGCGGCGCCGATGGTGGCCACAGCTTCGTTCAGTTGGCTCGTATCGCCGAAAACGTCGACCCACTGGCGTTTGAGTTTGGAGTGGGTACGTTCGAAGAGCCGCCGGAAATTGAAGGAGCAGGGGTGTTGGTTGCTGAAGCGGATGAAGAGCCGGAGCTTGAGCCTATACCCGAGCCGGAACCTGAGCCCGAGCCGGAACCTGAGCCCGAGCCCGAGCCCGAGCCCGAGCCCGAGCCCGAGCCTGAGCCCGAGCCCGAGCCCGAGCCTGAGCCTGAGCCCGAGCCCGAGCCCGAGCCCGAGCCTGAGCCCGAGCCGGAACCTGAGCCTGAGCCCGAAGAACCGGATGTCGTGGCTCCTACCGCTGGTAGCGTGGAAGTTAGCCTTTCCGATGCGCTAGTCGATGAATCAGGCTCTATCGTTAGCGGGACATTGCCTTTTTCTTTTGGTAATGGTTCGAACGGCGCCGTAACATTTAGCAATATGAATGGTGTGGAAGCGACAGTAGGTCAGGAAGCACTTGTTTACAGTTGGGATGCAGATACCAATACCTTGACTGCTTTCTCACCTGATCGTGATCATAACGTTTTTATCATTGAGATCGATTCCGGTACTGGGGCATTCACGATTACGCAGTTGAATGCTCTTTTGCATGCAGAAGGGACGGACGAAGCCCTGGCTAGTCTGGTTTACACGGTTACCAGTAGTAGTGGTGCGGCTACTGGGACATTTGGTGTAACTATCCTCGACGACGCTCCGATTGCCGTCGACGACAGTGACAGTGTGGCGGCCGGTGAATTCACGCTGGAGGAAGAAGGCAACCTGCTCGAGAACGACCAGCAGGGCGCCGACGGTGCGCGTATTACCGACGTTGACGGCACCGAAGTCCCGGCCGAGGGCACGGTCGACATCACCG